>JAEUIL010000600.1 GCA_016794255.1 Planctomycetaceae bacterium
CTAACCCAGCACTTACTCACCTACTCACTTACTCACCTGACCTTCTACCCCGCCAGCATCCCTAGCGTCACCAACTTCGCCCGGCATTCATCACGTTCCCGGCAACGCTTGAGTTCGACCCAACTCGGGTCTTGCACGGCCATAAAATCGTCATCCGTGGCCACGACCCGATTGTGCTGATGCAGTCGGTGCATGAGGCGTTGAATCACCTCGCGATCGAGCCGGGTGAGAAACATCGCGTGGACTCGATAGTCCAAGAACGCTTCCCAAACCAGCGGGAACAGCGGCTTGACGATTTGCTCGCCCATGGCGGTGGCATATTCGCGGATCTCGACCTGGGCATGCGAGTCCATCCGCAGCGCGAGAAAATGCAGCAGATTGTGCAGGTCGACTTTCCAATACGCTTCGGTGTACGTCGAGAGCGGCAAATCCTTGCGGGCCTGTTCGCGCGCGACACCCAAGCCGATCCGCTTCTCGTAGATGCGTCGCGACTCGTCTTGCAGTCGCTGCTCGTCGAGCGACAGTTCGTCGCCGACGTGACGATCGAGTTGGCCCGAGCTGCCTTGGCGATTGTTCTCGGCTTGCATCCGCCACTCGTCAGCCGGCGTGCGTTGGGCCGAGTCGATGGCCAGCGAGTAACGCGTGCTGTATTCGTTGACGTTGGCCGTGCGATGGCGAATCCATTGCCGCCACGTATCCATCGGCACGCGAACGAGAAACTTGATCTCGGCCATCTCGAACGGCGTGGTGTGCCGATGCCGCAGCAGATACCGGATCAGCCCACGATCGTCCGAAACTTGCTTGGTCCCTTCGCCATAACTAACCCGCGCCGCCTGCACGACCGCTTGGTCGTCGCCCATCACATCGACGAGGCAGACAAAGCCATCATCGAGCACCGAGACTTTTTTCCAGCGAAGCTGTTCAACCTGGGCGGCGTTGCTGGGCATCGAAACCATCCTTGACGCGAAGAGACGACGGGAAAGACCCGTAGTTTAGCGAATTGCAGCCGCAGGGGGAGGGGTTCGCACGGGCTGCGGGGATCGTTCGCGAACGCTGACCACCACGATGGAAAACAAGCCGAGAATCACAGCAGAAAGGTGAAAATAGGCCAGGAGGGACTCGAACCCCCGACCAAGGCATTATGAGTGCCCTGCTCTAACCGACTGAGCTACTGGCCCGTGATACTGAAAGAACGAAACGACCTCGGTGCAACCCGAGAGTCGTTTCGATTCCTCAAATTCTAAAGGCCAGCCGCACGTTCCGAAAGTCATCCCGAGCGACTTTTACAACCCCGGTTCATGCGCTGCCGTGCCGGGGCGGTACTCGGTGTAGAGGTAAATCGGAATCGGCAGGTCGCCGAGATGCGATTGGATCAACGGTTTGATCACGGACCAATCTAGACCGCCGACGCCCGTGGCGAGCTTGGGCAGGGCGACGCTGGTCACGCCGGTGACTTCGATCTCGTGCCGGAGCCGCTTCAAGCAGTGGTTCACGTTCGACACTTTCGCCCGTTCGGGCTTGGCACCGTGATTGTGCTCCCCTTCTTGCGTCAACAAGTTGAACACCCGGGCACCAAAACCGCCCCAACTCCAAACCTCGCCGGGCCGCGGGTGGCATTGGCTCGCATAGTGCCGATAGGCCTTGGCCATCGTCGGCCATTTCTCGCGCAGAGCCAATGCGAGGCCTTGATCGAAATGGTCGTTCGGAGCAATGCCGTGCGCGATCGCTTGAGCTTTCGTAAGCAGAATATCGCCGGTGACTTCGTGAATCATGATGCACTTTCCGAGGTTGAAGTTGAATGAACGTGCGCGGGGTTAACAGCGTGCTGATTTATTCGGTAGCACGGGCATCTTGCCCGTTGATTCTCGGCACAGGTCACGGGCAAGATGCCCGTGCTACGGATATCTCAACGGCCTGTTAGCTGACATGGACCTTAGCAGTGATCTTGTCCATCTCGGCGGCGGTGAACGCGCGGACGGTCGTGGTGTGCACGTTGCCGAGCGAACCGAGATGCAACAGCAGCGTGGTGGCGGTTTCGTCGTCGGGAGCATCCAGGATCAGCAGTCCGTCGTAGTCGCCGAGAGTCCAGAAAACCTGGGTCACTTTCACGCCGAGTTTCTTGCCGGCCGCTTTGAGCGCCGCCGCCCGTTTGGTTGAATCATCGATTCCTTTGATCCCTTGCTGCGTGAATTTGATCGTGGTGATGAACGTGGCCATGGCGGCGACTCCGGATGAAATGAGCGAAGTGGGCTGATGTGAGTGAACTAAAAACTGGAAGCGGGGTTAAAAGCTATTCCATATCACGTGCCTCGACGGCAATTGCAACGAACTTGCCGTCAACCTTCTTCAACGTGATTTTGGCAACATCGCCTTCATCAATCGCGGACAACTCGGTCGGCTTGCCGTTGTGGGTGATCTTGGCGTCGGCCGCGACGTCAAAGGTTTCCAGATCGCCCACGTTGTCGATGATGCTGATCCGCATCGCACCGACCGCCGTCACTTTGCCCTGATGCGTCACAGCAGCCGCGGCTGGCGACGCGCTCACGAGCATCATTCCTACGCACAACGCGATGATTCCGATTGAGCGTCCCATGATGTCGACCTCCGTAAATGGGATGGCAACCAAGCGGGACACGTTCCTTGAGTGCACGCAACATCGCTGGCTGTCTCACCTCGGAGTAAGGAGCAACTGGTGTGCCTTTTCGGCGGTGCGAGCGACGCTTCCGCGCAGCGATTTCCGGCGAGTTTACGAAGGGCGTACGTGGCGCTCGCAGATTTGCCGAATGCGGTGAGTGCTCGACGAATAACAACGGGCCCGCGTTGTCTGTTCCCACATGACTTTTGCATGTCCGAGGTCAACCATCGGTTGGGGGAGGCGCGCGTGCGGAACCGATGCGCCTCCGCACAGTGCCGCTCGTTTTCGACAATTTTCGCCGTGGTTTTACGATCGCGATTGAATTGTGCATGTCGATATGCAGGATATAGGTCATGTCGTCGTCGAGGACCTGCGGATGTTGAACAAGACCGCCGAATACGCGTTGCGAGCTGTGGCGCTACTGGCCCGCGAGGCACCCAGGGCCGAGTCGGCCGATGTGTTGGCCGAGCAGACCAAGACGCCGCGACGCTATTTGCACAAGGTGCTGCAAGACTTGGTGAAGGCCGAGCTGGTGCGGTCGCGGTCGGGT
>JAEUIL010000644.1 GCA_016794255.1 Planctomycetaceae bacterium
GTTTGTTCGCCGTTTGTGATCATGTTTCATCTTCCAACTTGAAAGGATTTCGCCGATGTCGCTCATCACCCGTCATGGAATGATGCTCTTAGCGTTACTTGCATGTGCCGTTACGGTGCAAGCAGCGCAACCCAGCAAAGATTCGCTGCCGGTCGTTAAGCAGAACCTAGAATCCGGCAAGGCCGTGCTGCTCGATGTGCGGGAAATGGACGAATGGCAAATGGGCCATCTCGCCGCCGCGAGCCTATTGCCCCTCAGTCGCATCGAGCGCGGCGTCTCGGCGGACCAACTCAATCAGTTTGTCCCGGGCGATAAGATCATCTATCTGCATTGTGCATATGGATCGCGCAGCGTGTCCGCGGCCGGGCTCTTGCAGAAGACCGGTCGTGACGTCCGGGCGCTCTCGCAAGGATACGATGACCTGCTCAAGTTTGGCTTTCGTCCGGCCACCAAGTAGTTTCTCAACGTAAATCATCGCCGAACCAACCGTTTGCATTTGCCTTAGGAGTCGAAATGAACCGCTTGCTGAGATTGACGTGCCTGGTGTTGGCATGGGTGCCGGGGCTGACCGTGGCTCAAGAACAGAGCGTGCGGCCCGGGATCAATGATTCGTTCCGCGACCCGAACGTGACCGAATTCGTGGGCAAATTCGAGGTCGAACGCCGCGAGGTTTTCGCGCGGCGACAAGCGATCGTCGCGGCGTGTAAGATTCAACCGGGGCAGACCGTGGCCGACATCGGCGCGGGCACCGGGCTGTTCACACGGCTGTTCGCCGAGGCCGTCAGCAAACAGGGGCGCGTGATCGCCATCGATATAGCGCAGAAGTTTCTCGACCATGTCACGCTCAAAGCGCGTGAAGCCGGTCTCACGAATATCGACACCTTGCTCAGCAAGCCCGACTCGACCGAACTGCCGCCTGAGTCGGTCGACGTGGCGTTCATCTGCGACACTTACCATCACTTCGAGTTCCCACTCAAAACGATGGCCTCAGTCAAGCAAGCGCTCAAGCCCGGCGGTCGGGTCATTGTCGTCGACTTTCACCGCGTCGAGGGTCAAAGCAGCGACTGGGTCCTGTCGCATGTGCGAGCGGGCCAAGGTGTCTTCGAGCAAGAGATCAACACCGCCGGACTGCGCAGCGTGGGCGAACTGGACCTCGGGCTGAAAGAGAACTACGCGCTGGTGTTCGAGAAGCCGCGGCTCGAGTTTCCCACGATTGCCAAGTTCGGCGGGGTCGTGTCGCGCACCACCGCAGCCGAGATGCCGCAGGCCGGCGCGAAGGCGATTCTCGACATCGTTACGGACTCTAAGCCGCAGGAAGTGAACAAAGGCCTGGAGCGCGTCGCGCGTCTGTTGAATCTTTATGGCACCGCCAACTTGCGGCCCGCCGATGTGAAGATCACCGTGATTCTGCACGGCGATGCGACCAAGGTGGCGCTCAAGAACGCCGATTACGGTCGACGTTTCGCGACGGCCACGAATCCCAACGAGCCGTTGCTCACGGCCTTGCGAACCGCGGGGGTCGAGATCTTGGTTTGCGGTCAGGCGTTGAACTACAAGGGGATCGCGGATCGCGAGGTGGCCGAGGGGATCTCGATCGCCGCGTCCGCACTCACCGCTGTCATCAACAAACAGACCGCCGGCTACGCCTATGTGCCGATTCACTAATTGCCCACGACAATCGGTTCAACGTGCTACGGGACTCGCTTCGAGAACACCGCCTGCCGGTCCGAGCTTGAGCTTCTGCTCGCCCACGAGCGGCAGCAGATCGGGCAGGTCGTAGTGCTTCAGTGCACCGTGAACGACGTTCACCCATTGATCGTAGGTCTCGGTTGCGCGCACGATCGCTTCCCAACTCGGCAGCATGCCGTGCAGCGCGACCGAGCGATAAGCGTCGCCGTCGAGCGCTGCGGCATGCAAAGCCGGAATTGCGGCTTCGCCGTGAGCCACGAGGTGCAGCTCCGTCAGCCTCGTGCCGGTCGGCGCGAACGACTGCAACACGTGGGTCCACGCCTGCACATCCTCGGTGCGCATGCCCACGAAACTCTTGCCGATCAAATAGGCGACAAAGATCTCGAGGTTGTCGCGACCAAACCGGCCACGTCCGAACTCAACCTTGTCGTGCCCGGTCTCGGTCTCGCCGATGCCGCGCAACTCGGCGGACAGTACGATCTGTCCCTGTTGCACGAGAGCTTCGATCGGGCCACCCGGCGCGGCGTCGGCCGACATGTTTTCGCCGTGCAGATACAGCGTCGCCACGCCGCTCGGTTTCGCCGGCACGAACGCCAGCGCCGGCAGCTTCACGCCCGATGGCAGCGTGAGTGCCAACTTATGAATCGTGGTCTCGCCGCGCGCTAGCTTCCCGACCGTTGCGACATTTGCACCCACCTGCGGATCGACCGGTTGAGCGTTGATCGTGCTGCGAATGAGCTGCCGCTTGCCAGCGAGATCGAGCGATTGCCAAGTCGCCGTGCGCGGCGTTTTCAACTGCGTGGCGATCTCGCCGTTGATTTCAAACACCGACCGCTCACCTTCGAGCATCAGCACTTGCCCGCGCGGCGTGCATTGCAGTTGCTCGGCGGTCCAGTCCCCTTGGTTGAATTGCCGCAACTCGTCGTCGGTCATCGCGTCGGGCAGTTTTTCGACCTCGCGAATCACCTTGTCCTTGCCGAGCAGCCAGCGATGCATGAAGCTCGCCACGGCTTCGCGCAGTTGAATCGTGAACCCGTGCGGAGCGTCGGGCGCGGCCAGATCGATCGCGTCGGGTCGGCCGAGCCGCGAGTAAAACCGCTTCGCGTCGAGAAACACTTCCCAGGTACCGCGGAAGTCGAACGTCGCATCACGCGTCCCGGCGCAGATCAACGTCGGCTGCGGAGCCCGCATGATGCAGTAGTCGGCTTCGTCCATGCCGAACGCGATTTGGCCCGCGATGTTTTGCTCGCCGTCCTGAGGACCTTTGCCGTCGATCAACCGGCGAAACGTGGTCAAATAACACCCCGGCGCCGCCGCCACGATCCGCTCGTCGAGAGCCATCAGATACGCTGTCTCGGTACCGCCGCCCGAGTTGCCGGTGCAGCCGATCTTGTCGGCCATGATATCCGGCCGGCTCTGCAAGTAATCGATCACGCGCATGCCGTCCCAGACGCGAAAGCCCGCCGTGTTACCACCCACGAGCGCGCTGCCGAGACCGATCATCGTGTGTTCGGTGGTACACATGTAACGGACGTTGGGATGCGGCGTCGGCACATGCTTGGCATCGTCGAACACACTGCGTGGTTGGCTTACATCGAGCATCTGATAACGCTCGCCCTGTCCGATCGGGTCGTAACACATCGCCGCCATGCCGTGCTTGGCGAGCAAGATCGACGCCCGTTGATATTGTCCGACGCTCTTGCCGTCGTGACTGTGACCACAGGGGACCAAGACCGCGGGCCACGGCGGAGGCGAGTCGGGCAGGTACAAGTTGCCGGTGACGTGAAAGCCGGGCCGGCTCTCGAAGATGATCTTCTCGACTTTGTAACCTTGTCCCTGCAAGCGCCCGACGATCGCGGCATTGAGCGGGGTGCGCGGCGGCAGACCTCCGATCTGTTCGAGAAAGAACTTGCGGCGATCGGCTTGCCACTGCCGACACGCGGCTTCGCTCTTGAGCATCGTTTCGAAGGCGGTGCTGCGGCGATCGACGGCCTGATAAAACTCTTGGCGCAACCACAGCTCCAATTGCTTGCCCGGGGCGACACCCTCGGCCGACTTGGTCAGCACGGTCAGATCTTCAGCCGCGGTCAACGTGAGCGGTACTAAGGTGCAGAATACACTCAGCACAAGTCGGGCGAGAAATGCGGGAAAGCGGCGAGACATGGCGGGATGATCCTCTAGGGCGGGAAGGGCGGCGAACCCATGATACTGGTCGATCAGCGGTTGTCGATGCGTTGCTCGGTCTCGGGTCGTTCGATTTCGCCGAGTTTGTGGGCAGAATCGCGTGGCTGGTTGCCTCATTGCTCGCCGGGCGAGGGGTGTTTATCTTGAACGTAGCCCTCCTGAGACTGCATTCCCGCCCGCCGGGCGCTGAGCCGCCGCTCGTCGCCTCTCGTTGGATCCGTTCATGACCGACTTCACCGACTCGCCGTCGCTCGACATTCCGTTTCAAGTACCGTTCGTCCACCGCTTGCGGTTCACGCAAGATGTCTTTGGACGCGATGAGGCCGTGCTGCTCGACTTGCTCGAACCCTCGGGCTCGGCCGCGCCGCGCGTGCAGTTTTGGGTCGATGAAGCGGTGCTCAAAGGTCAGCCTGACCTTAAGCAACGGATCAACGCGTTTCTCGGTCGCCACGAAGCTCGCTTGGCGAAGACCGGCAACTTGCAAGTCGTGCCCGGTGGCGAGATCACGAAGAACGACATCCACATTCTCGAGCGGATGCTCAAGGTGTTCAACGCCGCGAATCTCGATCGCCGTAGCTATGTCGTGGTGATCGGCGGCGGTGCGGTGCTCGATGCCGTCGGGTTCGCCGTAGCGATTGCGCATCGCGGTCTGCGGCTGGTGCGTTTGCCGACAACGACCCTCGGCCAAGCCGACAGCGGCATCGGCGTGAAGAACAGCGTGAACTTGTTCCACAAGAAAAACTGGCTCGGCACGTTCGCCGTTCCCTGGGGCGTGATCAACGACGCTGCGCTGCTCACCACGCTCAGCGATCGCGATTTCATCTGCGGCTTTAGCGAGGCGGTGAAAGTCTCGCTGCTCAAAGACCCGGCGATGTTTGCCCGCCTGTGCGAGACAGCCCCGGCGATCCGTCGTCGTGACGCCGTCGCGTCGCAAGCGATGATCCGAGCCTCGGCCGAGTGGCACTTGAAACACATCACCCGCGGCGGCGATCCATTCGAAATGAACGAAGCGCGGCCGCTCGACTACGGTCACTGGTCGGCTCACAAGCTCGAAACGATGACCGAGTTCGCCCTGAGACATGGCGAGGCGGTGGCGATTGGCGTTGCGATCGACACGGTCTACTCGTCGCTGGTACACGGCCTGCCCCAGGCCGCGGCTCAGCAGGTGCTCGACTGTCTGGCGGCGCTCGGTTTTGGCCTGCACGACGCGGCTCTCGACGATGCCGACGTGTTGTTCGACGGCATGGAAGAGTTCCGGCAACATCTCGGCGGGCGGCTCACCCTGACGATGCTCGCCGATGTCGGTCGCCCTATCGACGTGCACGAAGTCGACCGCGTGCAGATGCGTACGGCGATCGAACAGGTCGCCGCCTTTGCCAAGCAACGTGCGATAGCGGCTCGTTAAAGTCGCGATCCCGTCGCCTCGTTCGCCTGGCACCTCATCCACCTCATTCAGGAATCACTATCGTGAAACGCTCGTGGAACTGGCTCGTCGTCTGCTTGGGACTGTGCGTGCTGTCGCTGGTCACTCCGTCGCGGTCAGCGCTGGCCGAGCACGAGGGAAAGGTGCAGATCTTGTTGCTCGGCGATAGCACGACGATCGGCAGCGTTTGTCGCCGCACGAATCCCGAGGGGCCGCATCTCGAGGATGTGATTCGCTTGTTGCTGGCGACCGACAAGGACCTGCCGCCGACGAACGTCATCAACCAAGGCCGCGATGGCGAGTTCATCCATGGCCTGCTGCAAGGCCGCTACGAAAAGGACATCTCGAAGCTGCCCGGCATCGACTATGTCTTCTTTCGCTTTGGTCTGAACGATCGCTCAAAGCGCGAAAACTTCACCGAGAACTTTCCCAAAGATTGTCAGGCATTGATCGCGCGTCTGCGGCAGGATTTTCCCCAGGCACTGATCGTGCCGACCTCGTTGATTGCGTACACCACGCCGACCGCCGACGAACCGGTGAACGACATGATCCGCAAGTCGGCCGACGACACGAAGCTGCCGTATCTCGACGTCCATACCCGGTTCGCAGCCGAGCTGAAGGCCCAAGGCCCGAACATGCTCAACTATCGCCGGTACGCACTCGACAAGATTCCCGAGCAGCATCGCAACTGGGTCGCGCCGTTCGTGCAGGCTGGTTCGGTCGTGGTGATGGACAACCGGCTGGACGCCCATTTCGGCGAGCTACCGGGCTGGTATGCCGATCGACATCCGAACCTGGCCGGTTATCACGTCATCGGCGACGAGATGGCGAAGTTTATTGCGAAGCTGCTGCAGGAGAGGAAAAGGCAGGGTGAGTAGCTGAGTAAGCGAGTAGGTGCTAGCGGGGGTGGCAGCGCGGGGTTGATATTGATTCGTGAGCCGTGTTTTGATAGCACGGCCCTCGCACGAGTCATTCATCGACGCTTCTCGCGGCTAGCACCATGTCTCGCACATCTGTTCGATATCGAATCGGCTGGTCGTTTGTGGTGTTTACCTGCGTGGTGACAGCGGCTCTGCCATGTGGGGCGCAAACGGCATCGCCCGCAGCTCCGGGCAAACTCGACGTTCCCAACACGGCTGCCGAACTGAACGACGCTTGGCCCGTCGAAGGGCGTATCGAGGCGCAACAACTCCGGCCGCGTCGCGGACAAATCGTGCGTCCCAAGGGCCCCGGTCGCGCCACGATCGCGGTGACCACTGGCGATTGGACGATCGACGCTGACGATGTTCGCTTTCAATCGCTCGAGTTTGTTTGGGAACCGCCGTCCGGCTCAGTCACGGCGGCCGACAACGTGCCACCGGCGCTGATCCACATCCGCGGGCGGCGCGTGTCGTTTGAGAATTGCACCTTTCAAGGCGATGGTCAGCGCACGGTCGCCGTGCGTTGGACACCGACCATCGCCGCGCTCGATAGCGCTCCGCAACTCACACTCCAGCAGTGCCTCGTGCGTCAGGTGACGGCCGGCATCGAAACCGTCGCGCGCGGGACGATGACGATCGATTGCGTCGACACGCTGCACGTCGGGCCGGGACCTTTGGTCGAACTACGCACATTGCCCACCAAGGGAAACACGCTGGCCGTGGCGCTCGATCACACGACCTTGCGTGGTGCGCGGGGCTTGATCGCAACGCGTCAAGACTACGGCGACGACCGACTCGGCCGACTGGCGGTGCATGCCGTGGACTCGGTCTTTGCCCCGACGGATCGTGCGGCACTGCTGCAAGTGACGACCGAAGCCGAGCCGCCCGAGTGGCTGTCCGCGATCAGTTGGACCGGGCAGGGAGGTCTCGTAGCCGACACACATCCGCTCATGGCGTGGATCGACAAGGCGGGACACACGCACGTTGTCGCCGAGAATGTGATTCGCGCCTCGGGCTTGGTTCGCAGTCGACTGCGGTTCGAAGGCGAGGATCTGGCCTCACTGGCCGCGTCGCGACTGCGCGATTGGGCTGCCCCGTTACGATCGCTCGACCCACCGGGGATTTCGAGCCGGCATCAGGCGTCGACACCCCTCATCGTGCCTGCGTCGGGCGTTGAATAATCGATACGATCGGTTTGTTCGCTGTACATTGGTCGGATTTCTTGCGTGTCGGTCCACTTCGACATACGGTGTCTGTAGTGAGAGGAAACCTTCATCAGCTAACGATCACGTCGCGGCACGCTGCGACCCTATAGCC
>JAEUIL010000666.1 GCA_016794255.1 Planctomycetaceae bacterium
GATGTCGAAAACATCTTCCGCCGCCTGCGCGAGAACAAGCAGCGCTCGCAACCACTCTCCGCTTTGCGGGTCGTGTACGAGGCGAGCAGCGAAGTGCGCAACTCGATCGTGTTCAGCACGATTCTCGTCGTGCTCGTGTTCGTGCCGTTGTTCGCGCTTGACGGCATGGAAGGCAAGCTGTTCACGCCGTTGGGTCTGGCATACATCGTCTCGATTCTCGCTTCGCTCGTCGTGTCGCTCACGGTGACGCCGGTGCTGGCGTATTGGCTGCTGCCCCGCGCAAAGTTCATGGATCACGAGCACGACGGCTTTTTGCTGCGGCAGCTCAAGCGACTGGCGGGCGTGGCGATTCGAGTGAGCGTGCGTTACCCGACGCCGATTCTCGCGGCGGTGGCGGTGACCGTGCTCATCAGCCTCGGCGTGGTCACGCAGTTGGGCCGCGATTTTTTGCCGCCGTTCAACGAGGGAAGCGTGCAGGTCAACGCCTTGTTGCCGCCTGGCACTTCGCTCGAGGCCTCGAATCGCATCGCGGGCATGGTCGACGAACGAATCAAACGCGTGCCCGGCGTGCTCAATTTCGGTCGTCGCACCGGTCGGGCCGAGCTCGACGAACATGCCGAAGGGGTGAACGCGTCTGAAATCATTATCAGCCTCGATCCGCACTCGGGCCATACCCGCGAGGCAACGCTGGCCACGCTGCGCGAAGAGCTCACGCAGGTCCCCGGCGTCGTCATCTCGGCCGAGCAACCGCTGCAGCATTTGATCTCGCACATGCTCTCGGGCGTGCGGGCTCAGATCGGCATCAAACTCTTTGGCGACGATCTCGACGTACTGCGTCGCACGGCTGAGAAAATGAAGGCGGCGATCGCCGGAGTGGCCGGAGTCAAGGATCTGCAAGTCGAACAGCAAGTCGAGATTCCGCAGCTGCAGATCCGTTTGCAGCGACACAAGCTCATGGAGCTCGGGGTGACGGCCGATCAAGTGAACGAGTTTATCGAAACGGCGATGAATGGTCGGACGGTGTCGGAGATTGTGCAAGGTGAACGCAAGTTCGATCTCGTCGTGCGGCTTGATGAACCCTTTCGCTACGATCTCGACTCGTTGCGACGATTGTCGATCAACCTGCCGTCCGGTGGTCGCGTGCCGCTCGAAACCGTGGCCGAGATCGTGCAGGGGAGCGGACCCAACACGATCAATCGCGAGAACGTGCGACGACGCATCATCGTGCAGTGCAACACGGCCGGTCGCGACTTGAACAGCGTCGTGCTCGAGATTCAGCAGCGACTTGCACCAATTCAGCAGTCGTTGCCCACCGGCTATTTTGTCGAGTACGGCGGACAATTCGAGAGCCAACAGCAGGCCACGCGGATGATCGGCTTGCTCAGCTTGATCTCGCTGACGGGGATGTTCTTGGCTCTGTACACGCTGTTTCACTCGGTGAATTTGGCGCTGCAGGTGCTCGCCGCGCTGCCGATGGCCGCGATCGGCGCGGTCGCCGCGTTGGTGCTCACCGGCCAGTCGCTCACCGTCGCCAGCATGGTCGGGTTCATCTCGCTATCGGGCATCGCGTCGCGTAACGGGATCCTGTTGATCGCCCACTATTTGCACTTGGTGCAACATGAGGGGGAACAGTTCACGCCCGCGATGGTCGAACGAGCAGGCAAGGAACGGCTCGCGCCGATGCTCATGACCGCGCTCACGGCCGGGATCGCGCTGATACCACTGGTGTTGGCCGCAGGCGAGCCGGGCAAAGAGATTCTGTATCCCGTGGCGACCGTCATTCTCGGCGGGCTGGTCAGTTCCACGTTGCTCGACTTTTTCGTGCATCCCGCGTTGTTCTGGACGTTTGGTCGGCGGCAAGCGGAACGCGCGATGAATCGAACGGAGAACGACGAGTTGCTGTTGTCGCATGAATAGTATCCATCACGCTCCGCGTGATGCGCCCTGGAGCAAGACTAGCCCAGTCATTGGTTCAACTCGTAAACGTCAGGTTCACAATCACCATCACGCGGAACGTGATGGGTACTCTTTTTGGAAAGGTTCGCGCATGTTGAAAGTGTCTGCCGATTGGCTCGTCGTCATCGTCATGATTGGCTTCTCGGTTGTGGGTTGCGGTGGTCCGGCGGGTTCGACGGCGGCGAAGCACGACGATCACGGTCACGCGCACGATCATCCGAGCCAAGGTCCGCACGCGGGTGAGTTGATTGAACTTGGCAAAGAGGAGTATCACGCCGAGCTGATTCATGACGACGCCACGCACACGATCACGATCTACGTGCTCGATGGCGCTGCGAAGGCTGGCGTGCCGATCGAAGCCACCGAGTTGGCATTGAATTTGCTCGTCGAGGGCAAGCCGCAGCAGTTCAAGCTGCCCGCCAAACCGGCGACGGGCGACCCGGCCGGGAAGTCGTCGTGCTTCGCGCTCACCGATCAAGCGCTATGCACCGCCCTCGACACGCCCAAGACCACCGGGCGGTTGAATCTCACGATTGCTGGCAAATCCTACGTGGGCAAGATTTCAGCCCACGATCACAACCACCCGTAACGGTGGGTTCGGCGGAGGTTTCAGATCGATTCAGAGCCGCGAACGACAGTTTGTCGTGGGTCGCGTAGCCCGGCCGAAGCTCTTGCTGAAATTTCATGGCGAGGTCTGCAAGCTGCGGTTAGCTTAGGAGTTTAGGCACCTCGGTACCCCCTGGGCAGGCCCCGTCGTCGTCGTGTACGGTTCTCGACCGTAAATGCCAGACTTCGGATGCCTTTTCAGGCCACGCTCGTCGATCACGGGACGGGAACCGCAGGGCCGTTGACCCGATGTTAGCTCGCGGCCAGGGTCCAATTGATGATGTGGCAATATTGGCGACAACGTCTCGCCGCACTATTTGAACTGAGCAAGCTGCGTCGACGGCGTCAGAAGCCTGCGCGCTATGTCGCGCGATTCGAGCCGCTCGAGTCGCGGCGTGTGCTGTCGGCGAACACGATCGCCATTCTCCCGGCGAGTTTGACCGAGGGGAACAGCGGCACCGCGCTGATGAGTTTCGTCGCCACACGAACCGGTGATCTCAACAGTGTCGTCACCGTCGAGTATCAAACCTCGAACGGTACCGCAACCTCGCCGAGTGATTACACCGCGACCACGGGCAACGTTACGTTCGGCGTTGGTCAGTCATCGGCCGCGGTCACAGTGCCGATCGTCGGCGACACGACCGGCGAAGATAACGAGACGTTTCAAGTGTCGCTGACGCGCGTGGTCAACACGACCGGTGCGAACGCGAGTTTCGGCAGCGCCACGAACTTCACCGCGAATACGACCGTCAAGGGAATCGTGCTCGCCGATTTGAACGGTGACGGTCGGCCCGAGGCGATTGCGATCAACAACGGTTCGGACAATCTTTCGATCTTCCGCAACACAGCCAGCCCCGGTGCGAGTACGGCGAGCTTTGCGGCTAAGCAGGATGTGTCGACGCAAGCTGACCCGATCTCGATCGCGACTGGCGACCTGAACGGCGATGGCCGGCTCGATTTGATCGTCGGCAACGATGCGTCGGCGAATGTCTCGGTGTTCTTAAATACCACGACCCCAGGTGGAACGACGTTCACGTTTGCTCCGGCGATCGAGTTCAATGCGGCAAGTCAGCCACGAGCGCTGACCGTGGCCGACGTGAATCTCGACGGCAAGGCGGATGTCATCTTCACCGCTCAGAGTGCGAACGTGGTGGGCGTGCTGCTCAACACGACTCAGGCAGGCGCCACGACGGCGAGTTTGGCAACGGCCCAGACGTTTGCCACTCCCGCGAGTCCCGTCGGCGTGGCGAGCGCCGATCTGAATGGCGATGGTTTGCGCGATCTGGTCGTCGTCAGCAGCGGAGCCGACAGCGCGTCGGTCTTTTTGAACAACACAACGGTCAACAGTTCCACGGTGCAATGGCAGACGCGACGCGACTTTGCCACCGGCGCGGTTCCGTCGGCGTTGGCGCTCGCCGATCTGAATGGCGATGGGCGAGCTGACATCGTCGTGACCAATGCGGTGGGGGATAATGTCTCGGTGCTGGTCAACGAGACCGCCACGGGCAACGCCACCGCGGCCTTTGCTGCCGCTGCCAATTTTGCCTCGGGCAATACTCCGCGAGCCGTCGCGCTCGCCGATCTCAACGGGGACGGCACGCTCGATCTGCTCGTCGCTCATCAAGACGATCAAACCGTCACCGCGCTCATCAATCGCACGACGCGCGGCGCGGGCACGATCTCGTTGAGCGCCGCCGTGAACACGACTGTCGGCACACAGCCGTACGCGATTGCGGTGGGCGATTTGAATGGCGATGGCAAGCCCGATGTGGTGAGCGGTAACGCGCTCTCGGACAACATTTCCGCGATCATCAACCAAGCGTTGTGGGACTCGACCGCGCCGACCTTGCAGACCAGCAGCGTAACCGCCGCCACGACCGCGCAGGGGTTGGCGAGCGGCGATCTCAATGGTGACGGCAAGCCCGATTTGATCGCGGCGATGCCCGGGAGCAACGCGCTCGGGATCTTCGTCAATTCGTCCGCTGGCGGTGCGGCGAGTCCGTCGTTCGCCGCGCGTCAGGACGTGGCTCTAGGGGCGACACCCGGCGCGGTGCATCTGGCGGACGTGAACTCGGACGGCAAGCTCGACGCCATTGTCACGACGACGCCGAATTTGGTGACGGTGCTGCTCAACACCACGCCTGCGGGCAGCGCGTCGATTTCATTCGCGGCGAGTCCCACGACCGTGACCCTGGCCGGGCTCGGCGCGGAGATCACATCCGGCGATTTGAAC
>JAEUIL010000709.1 GCA_016794255.1 Planctomycetaceae bacterium
CTCGATGCGGGCGAACGAATCCACAATCTCGATGAACTCTCGCTGCGGTATCTCAGTCACACGACGATCAAGATCAGCGAACTCATCGGCACCGGCAAGCAACAGAAGCGCATGGACGAGGTGCCCGTCGACCTCATCACGCGCTACGCTGCCGAGGACGCCGATGTGCCGATGCGGCTCAAACCGCTGCTCGCGGCCAAGCTGCACGAAGCGGGTCTCGACGACTTGTATCAAAACGTCGAGCTGCCGCTGATCAGCGTGCTGGCCGAGCTTGAACACAACGGCATCCGCGTCGATACGGCGCGACTAGGCGAGTTGAGCGAGGTCTACGGCGCGCGGATGGCCGCGATTGAGCGCGAGATTTTTGACCTGGCCGGGCATGAGTTGAAT
Source organism: Planctomycetaceae bacterium (assembly GCA_016794255.1). GTDB lineage: Bacteria > Planctomycetota > Planctomycetia > Pirellulales > PNKZ01 > JAEUIL01. Next base: position 391 of record JAEUIL010000709.1, read on the forward strand.
ATCGCCTCGCCGAAACAACTGCAACAGGTGCTGTTCACCGAGTTGGGGCTGCCCGTGCTGGCCAAGACCAAGACCGGTCCGAGCACCGATGCCGAAGTGCTCGAAGAACTCGCGCCGCTGCATCCGCTGCCAGCCAAGATCATCGAGTATCGACAGTACGCCAAGCTCAAGGGGACCTATGTCGATGCGCTGCCGCAGCTCGTGAATCCCCGCACCGGCCGCGTGCATTGTTCGTTTCATCAGGCGGTCGCGGCGACGGGTCGGCTCAGTTCGAGCGATCCGAATCTGCAGAATATTCCCATCCGCACCGAGACCGGCCGCGAAATTCGCTCGGCGTTCTTGCCCGGCCACGAGGGTTGGTCGCTCGTGGCGGCCGACTATTCGCAGATCGAGCTCCGCGTGCTCGCGCACTACTCGCAAGACGAGACGCTGTGTGCCGCCTTTGCCCGCGACGAGGATATCCACGCGCTCGTGGCCAGCCAAGTGTACGAAGTCCCGCTCGACGCCGTGACCAAAGATCAGCGTCGCGCCGCCAAGGCCGTGAACTTCGGCATTATCTACGGCCAGAGTGCCTTCGGGCTCGCCAAGAGTCTCGGCATCGAGCAAAGCGAGGCACAGAAGTTCATTGACGCATATTTTGCGCGTTACCCGGGCGTCGAGCAGTTCATGAACGGCGTGCTCGCAGATTGTGCCAAGCATGGCCAAGTCACCACGATCCTCGGTCGCCGGCGTTCGATCCGTGGCGTGCGTGTGAATGCAGGACGGCAGCGCAACCTGGCCGAGCGGACCGCGATCAACACCGTGATCCAAGGCTCGGCCGCCGATCTGATCAAGCTCGCGATGATCGCCATCGATCGCCGCATGAAACGCGAGTCATGGCAGAGCAAGATGCTACTCCAGATTCACGACGAACTGATGTTCGAAGCCCCGGCCGAGGAAATCGAGCGTCTGCGCGAACTGATCGTGAGTGAAATGACCGGCGTGATGCAGCTGCGCGTGCCGCTGCGAGTCGACGTGAAACAGGGACGCAATTGGGCGGAGGTGGAGTGAGGGAAGTAGTGTTTGGTGTTTAGTGTTTTGTGTTTGGTGCATTGTCGAAACACCAAACACTAAACACTAAACACTTCCTCACGCCACCACGCTCTTAATCACATGCCCCTTCACATCCGTCAGCCGGTACCGCCGACCGTTGTGCAGATACGTGAGCTTCTCGTGATTCATGCCGAGTAGGTGCAGGATCGTGGCGTGGAAATCGTGCGTGTCGACGCGATCAACCACAGCTTTGAATCCGACGTCGTCCGTGGCTCCGTGCGAGACGCCCCCCTTCACGCCGCCGCCCGCGAGCCAAGCGGTGTTCGCGTGCGGATTGTGATCCCGGCCGGGACTCGCTCCCTTTTGCGAAATCGGCAGCCGACCGAACTCACCCGCCCAAACGATCAACGTCGAATCGAGCAGCCCGCGTTGTTCAAGATCGCTGATCAAGGCCGCCACCGGCTGATCGGTTTCGCCAGCAAACTGAGTGTGATTGCCTTTGATATCGCGGTGACCGTCCCAACTGAGTTGGTTCTCCATGCCGCCCGAGTAGAGCTGCACGAACCGGACGCCACGCTCGACCATGCGCCGCGCCACGAGACACTGCCGGGCCATGTGTCCGCACTCGGGCCGATCGAGACCGTACAGGTCTTTGATGTGTTGCGGCTCGCTATCGACGGCCAACGCCTCGGGCGCTGCCGACTGCATGCGATACGCCAACTCGAAGCTCTTGATCCGGGCCTCGAGCTCCGGAGCCACGCCGGATTGCTCCATCTGCAACCGGTTCAATCGCTGCATCAGCGCGAGCTGGGCTTGTTGCTCGGACTCGGTTTCGTCAGCCAGTCGCGTCATATTGTCGATCGGCGTGCCGGTCGGCTTGAGCCATGTCCCTTGATACGCGCCGGGCAGAAATCCGCAGGTCCAATTGAGCGAATGGCCCTTGGGCAAGCCGCGGCCTTTGGGGTCGGACATCACCACGAACGCCGGCAGGTCCTGGTTCTCGGAACCCAGGCCGTACGTCACCCACGAGCCGACCGACGGATTGCCCATCCGCGGCAGACCGGTGTTCATCATGAACAGCGCCGGGCTATGGTTGTTCGATTCGCTCCACAGCGAATGAATGAACGCCATCTTGTCGACATGTTTCGCGAGGTTCGGAAAGATACTCGAGACATGCTTGCCACATTGGCCGTGCGGTTTGAACTCGAATGGCGACTTCATCAGCGGGCCGACGTCGTTGATGAAGAAACCGGTCGAGCGGTCGAACCCGGGCAGCTCTTGACCGTCGCGTTTGATCAGCTCGGGCTTGTAGTCCCAGGTGTCGACCTGGCTATGGCCGCCGTTGACAAAGATCCAGATCACGGCCTTCGCTTTGGCCGCGAAATGGGCCGGCTTCGGCGCGAGCGGATTGAGCGACGGGGACGACGCTTCGTTGGCGAGCAAGCCTTCTTGGTCAAGCAGCGAAGTGAGGGCAAACATCCCGATGCCGCCGCCACAGCGAGCGAGTAATGCACGACGATCTAACATGATTCTGGTTCCTTGTATCATCCTCAAACGACCGGCGACAAAGCCGTCGGCTTGGAACGCTGTCGCGTGCCCAACGTTAATCGACGTAGACAAACTCGTTCAGGCTCATCAACACCAGGGCGTAGTCGGCGAGCGCACGATCCAAACTCCCGCGAGCTTTCTGTTGCTCGGTAAAGAACTGCACACCTTCGCTCGTTTCACTCTTGGTCGGCGAGCGGGAAAAGGCCATCTGGAACGCAAGATTCACTGCCTCATCCGACGCTTTCTGAGCGGTCGGGAGCAACCGCTTCGCGAACCCCTGCGACCAGCGATGGACGTGCGGGTTGTTCAAAAACAAGAGCGCTTGCGGAGCTACGATCGTCGTCGGCCGCACGCCGGCGCTCGTGAGTGTGTCGGGCCAATCGAACACTTGCAGCATCGGGATCAACTGACTCCGTTTGATTTGGAAGTAAATGCTGCGACGATTCATACCCTCGTTCAACGTTCCAGGGCCGTACATGGTCGGATCAAGCTCGCCGCTCATCGCCAGCAAGTTATCGCGAATCGCTTCGGCTTCGAGCCGACGACGCGGAAAATACGCATAAGTATTCAACTCTGGATTGGTCGTCTGAGCACGCCCCTCAGCTTTCCGCTTTCCGCTTTCAGCTTTTCCCGCGAGTCCCCACGCACGACTCGTCACGATTTGCTCGTGCAGCCGCTTCAATTGCCAGCCATGGGCGACAAAGTCAGCGGCGAGCCATTCGAGCAACTCGGGATGCGTCGGCGGCTCGGCCTGTAAACCGAGATCGTTGATCGTGGCGACGATGCCCCGGCCGAAGTGATGATGCCAGACGCGATTGACGATCACCCGCGCGGCGAGCGCGCCGGCTCCGCCGTCGACATCGGTCAACCAATTCGCGAGCGCCGTGCGTCGCAGCGATGTCCGCGCCTCGACCGGCTTGGCGATCGTCCAGGCCTGCGCTCCCTGCGAGCGATTCATGAGCACCTGCAAGAAACCGGGCGACGCTTTGTCCCCTTTCTGCGCCGTGTCGCCACGAGTCAAAAAGTACGTGTCCGCATAGAAGTCGGGGATCGACCCGTCGGCCACATGGTGCCGCATCGGCTTCAGGCCCTCGGTGCAAACCTGGATCTTCGTGCGCGTCTCTTTCGGTCGTTGTTTCTCAAGCGTCGCCACTTCGGCGTTCAACTGCTTCCACGCGGCGTCTTGAGGCTTGTACCAGTTCACGAGCAACTCTTGGCTCTTCTTGTCGAGCTTATCGAACGTCTTCTTGCCGTCGGCCAACAGTTGCAGTTGATCGCGGACTTTTTGATCGGCGATCTTTGCCAAGGCCGTCGCGTCGGACTTGTGCGTCTCGACCCACTTGCCGATCTCGACGGGAATAGCTTTCTGCTCCCGACCGGTGCGGGCATCGACGTGCGGTTTCAACCGCGCCTCGAACTCGGCCATCGCGCGCTTCTCGTCGTCGGTGCCAAAGTCCCAATCGACTTCGCTACGGACCGTCGTCGTGAACGCCGAGAGGAGTTGGTAGTAATCGCGTGACGGAATCGGATCGTACTTGTGATCGTGACAGCGAGCACAGCCGATCGTCAGGCCGAGCATCGTGTGGCCGGTCGTGGCCAGCATATCGTCCATGGCGTCGTAACGAATCCGCTCGGCTTCGCTGGTCGTGATCTGCGTCGGATACACGCCCGCGCCGAGAAAACCGGTCGCGGCCAACGCCCAAGGGTCGTCGGGCTGCAGTTCGTCCCCCGCAATCTGCCAGCGGACGAACTCGTCGTAACGTTGATCGTGGTTGAACGCGCGGATGACATAGTCGCGATAAAAGTAGGCATACTTGCGATCATAATCGTGCTCGAAGCCGTGGCTCTCGCCAAAGCGGGCGGGATCGAGCCAGTGCCGAGCCCAACGTTCGCCATGTTGCGGACGAGCGAGCAGGGAACGAACCAAAGCTGAAAGCTGAGAAGAAAAAGCTGAAAGCGGAGAGCTGAAAGCTGCGCTGTCGCGTTGAGCTGAGGTGTCTGCCAGCTTTCGGCTTTCAGCTTTCAGCTTTGCTTCCCATTCCGCTAACTCTTCCACCGTCGGCGGCAGTCCGATCAGATCAAAATACAACCGCCGAATCAGCGTGGGGATCGCGGCGTCGCCGACGGGCTCGATGCCCTGCGATTCCATTCTGGCGAGCAGAAAGCGATCAATGTCGTTCCGCGGCCAAGCGGTGTTCTTAACCCCGGGAACGCTCGCGGCTTTGAGCGGACGAAACGCCCAATAGTTGCGGTCGTCGGCCGTGATCTCGATGCTACTGCGCTTGGCGACTTGGCCCGGCTTGTCGACGAGCGGTTTGTCGTAGGGAGCGCCGAGATCGATCCACTTGGCGATCGCAGCGATCTCGGCAGCTTTGAGCTGCGGCCGTTTGTGCGGCATGAACGGCTCATCGAGATGGGCCACGACGCGGTACAGATGGCTGCTTTGGCTTGCCTTCTCGACCGCGCCGCTGGCCAGGAGCGCTTCGCGCGTGGAGAGATCAAAGTCGGCCTTGGTCGATTTTCCGCCGTGACACTCGAGACAGTGTTGGGTGAGCAGCCCGCGCACTTGGGACTTGAAGAGCTCGGTTCCCGCCGCCATGTTGGCCGCGTGATTGGCCGACACCACCGGGGCGGGCTGCTTCTCTTGGGCGTGCGCTGTCGCGAGCGGTAAGAGCGCGAAACCGCAAGCGAGCCACATGGTCGTTACACGTCGCATATCGAACAGTCCTCGTAAACACCTACTCACCCGTCCGTCACAGCAGCGCGACCAACGGTCGCGGCTTTATGCACCAACCACCACCCACTAACCACCAACCACTTCCTTCACAACCTTCCCATGCACATCGGTCAACCGGAAGTATCGACCCTGGAACTTGTACGTGAGCCGTTCGTGATCGATGCCTAACAGATGCATCACAGTCGCTTGGAAGTCGTGGACATGCACATGGTCCTTGACCACGGAATGGCCGAATTCGTCACTTTCGCCGTAAGTCATGCCGGGCTTGATGCCGCCGCCCGCCATCCAGATCGTGAACGCATAGGGGTGATGATCGCGACCCCAGAGCTTGGTGTCAGCGATGTTTCCCTGCAAGAACGGCGTGCGGCCGAACTCGCCACCCCAGATCACGAGCGTGTCGTCGAGCAGACCGCGTTGCTTGAGATCTTTGACGAGCGCGGCCGACGGTTGATCGGTATCGGTGCACTGAATCTTGAGTTGCGTGTTTAAGTTGCGATGCTGATCCCAACCCGCGTGCATGAGTTGCACGAAGCTCACGCCACGCTCGACCAACCGCCGCGCCATGAGACAGTTGTACGCAAACGAACCTTGTCGTTGCACATCCGGTCCGTACATGTCGAGGATCTTTTGCGGCTCTTTGGAGAAGTCGGTCAACTCGGGCACGGTCGCCTGCATGCGATAGGCCATCTCGTATTGCGCGATCCGTGTGGCGATCTCGGGATCGCCGTAGGCCTTGAGATTCAACTCGTTCATCTGGGCCAGACCATCGAGCACCTGACGCCGCACGCCGCGGCTCATGCCCTCGGGATTCGACAGATACAGCACGGGATCGCCGCTGCCGCGAAACTTCACGCCCTGAAACTTCGAGGGGAGAAAGCCCGCGCCCCAATAGAAGTCGTAGAAAATCTGACCGCACGACGCTTCTTTGTCGCGCGAGGTCATGACCACGAACCCGGGCAAGTCCTGCGTCATGCTGCCCAGGCCATACGTCATCCAGCCCCCCATGCTCGGTCGACCGGCTTGCTCGGCGCCGGTGAGCAGAAACGTGATCGCCGGCGCGTGGTTGACCGCCTCGGTGTGCATGCTCTTGATGAAGCAGCAATCGTCGGCAATCGATGCGATGTGCGGCAAAAAATCGCTGACCGTCGCACCGCTTTGGCCGTGGCGCGCGAACTTCGTGATCTCGGCGAGCACCGGTTTGGCCGTCTGGCCGCTGGTCATGGTGCTGAGCCGCTTGCCTTGTTGGATCTCGGCCGGGATCTCGCGGCCATGCCATTCGCGCAGCTTCGGCTTGTAGTCGTACAGATCGACGTGCGTTGGAGCGCCGTTCTGAAAGAGATAGATGACCCGTTTCGCCTTGGGAGCGAAATGCGGCACGCCAGGCAGACCACCGACCCGCGGGCCAACGACGGATTTGTCGTTCGTAGCACCGCTAGCCAGATCATGGTTCAGCAGCGAGGCGAGCGCCGCCGCGCCAATCCCGGTCGCCGAGCGACCAAAAAAATGGCGGCGAGTGATGTCGGCGGCGTGGTGTTGCAGTGGATGCATGATGGAAGCGGCGGTAGCGAAATGAGACTCGAGGTGGAAAATATCGAATGTCGAAATCTAAATGTCGAAAGAAGCACGAAGTACGAATGTCGAATGAGGGTTGCCCGGTTGATGATCCTTTCGGCATTCTTCATTCGAGCTTCGACATTCTTTCGTCATTCCAAATTCGTCATTCGTCATTCCCCTACTGCTTTGTTAACACTTCATCCAAGTTCAAAATCAACGTACACAGCGCCGTGAACGACGCATGTTCGATCGGATCGAGCTGCTCGTCACGCGGCGATTCGCCGGTCTTGAGCAGTTGCAATGCAGCGTCGCGATCGGCGGCGTAATGCTTACGCAAGCGATCGAGCGTTCCTTGCAGCACGGTCAGTTCTTGCGACGACGGCGCGCGCGTCGTGGCGCGTCGAAAAGCTGCGGCGATGCGCGATGAGTCGTCGGCGCTCGGTGAGGTTTGCAACACGCGCTGGGCCAGTGTCCGCGCTGCTTCGATATAGGTCACGTCGTTGAGCGTAGCCAGGGCATGCAGCGGCGTGTTCGTGCGCACCTGCTTGATCGAGCAGACTTGCCGCGTCGAGGTGTCAAAGAACATCGTCGGCCCCACGATGCGTCGCCAGAAGATATACAAACTGCGGCGATACAAACTCTCGCCGTGATCTTGCACATACGTCTTCTTGCCGAACGTCGCTTCCTCCCATATCCCCGCGGGCTGATACGGTTTGACCGACGGACCACCGAGGCGATCGACGAGCAAGCCCGAGATGGCGAGCGCTTGGTCGCGGATCATCCACGACGGCATCCGGAACCGCGGGCCTCGTGCGAGCAAGCGGTTCTCGGGATCACGCTCCCACAACGTAGGAGTGACCGACGATGATTGTTGATACGCGGCACTGGTGACAATCAGCCGATGCAGGTGCTTGATGTTCCAGCCCGAGTCGACGAGTTCGGTCGCGAGCCAATCGAGTAGCTCCGGATGCGAGGGGCTCTCGCCTTGCACGCCGAAGTCTTCGACCGTTTTGACCAGCCCCACGCCGAAGAACGCCTGCCAATAGCGATTGACCGTCACGCGTGCGGTCAGCGGATGCCGACGATCCATGAGCCATTCAGCGAGCCCGAGCCGATTGGTGCTCTTGTCGGCCGGCGGCTTGGGGAACACGCGCGGGACATTGGCCGTGACCTTGTCGGTGGTCTTGTTGTACAAACCTTTGACGAGCATGAAGGTATCGCGGACTTGCGGCTGTTCGTCCATCACCATCACGCGCGGGTACGAGCTATTTAGGCTGTCGCGTCGGCTGATCGCGCCGTTCAACGCACCCAACAGCTTGGCGTACTCGGGATCGCGGTCCTTGAAGAATGTCGCCAACTCGTTGCGGGCGTCGGACGGTCGATCGTGCGGAGCCCGGGCGATGGCCGCCTTGGCTTTCTCGGGCAGTTCTTTGACCAGCGGCGCGTCGGTGATCAACAGCTTGTCGCCTCGAGCAAAGACGGTCTTCTCACGCTCGTTTACTTGCTTGCCTAACGTGTCGACATCGCGCTGCAGTTGATCGAGCTTAAGTTGCACCTCGGGCGGCATCACGGCGACGATGGGGGCAATCTGTCCGCTGCGACCACCGCCACTCGCGCCACCGGTCTCGGACGTGTTATTGAAGTACGCAAAGAACTCGTAGTACTCGCGATTGGTGAACGGATCGTACTTGTGATCGTGGCAACGAGCACAGCCGAGCGTGACTCCCATCCACACGGTGGCCGTCGTTTCGAGCCGATCCATCACATTCTCGACGCGTGTCTCTTCAGCGATTCGGCCTCCTTCGCCATTGAACATGTGATTGCGATTGAAGCCGGTGGCGATTTTCTGATCGAGCGACGCGTTCGGCAGCAGATCGCCAGCGAGTTGCTCGATCGTGAATCGATCGTACGACTGATTGCGATTGATCGCGCTCACGACCCAATCGCGCCACGGCCACATGGTCCGCTCGGGATCGCCTTGATAACCGTTCGAGTCGGCATAGCGAGCGGCATCGAGCCAGTCCCAGGCCCAACGCTCGCCGTAACGGGGCGAGGCGAGCAGGGAGTCGACTAAAGCTGAAAGCTGGGAGCTGAAAGCTGCGCTGTCGCGACTGGAGGCGTTCTCCCCCAGCTTTCTGCTTTCAGCTTTCAGCTTTGTTACCCATCCGTCTAACTCTTCTACAGTCGGCGGCAGTCCCGTTAGGTCGAGATACAACCGACGAATGAGCGTTTCGACCGACGCTGCTGGCGACGGGGTGAGTTGCTCGCGATCGAGTCGCGCGAGAATGAAATTGTCGAGCGGGTTCTGCGGCCAAGCGGTGTTTTTGACCACGGGCAACTGGGGACGCACGGGAGCTTCGAACGCCCAGTGCTTGCCCCACTTGGCTCCTTCGTCGATCCAACGCTTCAAGAGCGCGATCTGCTCGGCCGAGAGCGAACGATTTGATTTCGGCGGCGGCATTCGTTCATCGGCATCGGTCGAGGTGATACGACGCACGAGTTCGCTCATCGTACTTTGACCCGGCACGATGGCCGCGCTGCCGTCGCGATTCCGTTTGGCGGCGGTCTCGTCGTCGAGGCGCAGATCACCGCCGCGGGTCTTGTCGTCGGTGCCATGACAATGGAAGCATTTGTCGGACAAGATCGGCAAGATCTCGCGGCTGAAGTTCACCGGTTCGACAGCCGCGGCGAGCGACGTGAGTGCGCAACAAGCCGCGAGCCAGGCGATGAGTGCGACGCGTGCGCTACGTTTCAATCGCATCACGCGAGAATCTCCTTCACGACTTTGCCATGCACGTCGGTCAGACGGTAGTCGCGACCTTGGAAGCGAT
>JAEUIL010000714.1 GCA_016794255.1 Planctomycetaceae bacterium
GCGCGGATGATTTTGTCGTAACCGGTGCAACGGCAGAGATTGTTCGATAGATCGAAGCGGATCTGCTCTTCCGTCGGATTCGGGGTCTTGTCGAGTAGCGCCTTGGCCGCGACCAAGAATCCCGGCGTGCAAATACCGCACTGCAACGCCGCGTCTTCCAAGAAACATTGCTGCAGCGGATGCAAATGCTCCGGCGTGCCAATCCCTTCGACCGTCGTGAGCGTCGCCCCTTCGGCCTCGGCGGCGAGCACCAAACAGGCCAACACCGGCTGACCGTTCATGATCACGGTACACGCGCCGCAGTTGCCGTTATTGCAACCTTCCTTCGCGCCGGTCAGCTTGAGCGACTCACGCAGCACTTCGAGCAAACTCTGCCGCGCCTCGCAGAGAAAATCGACCGGCTCGTTGTTGATCGTACACGAGACGTGGAGTTTTTTGGTGCGAACAGGTGCAGTGGACATGGTGGGAGAATGCCTAATGTCGAAGTTCAAATGTCGAATGAGTGTTCGGAACACCGAGTGCGGCGAGCTGGGTAGCTCGCTTGCGGTTTCGCGCCTACACGTTCTTCTTAGCGCGAGTCACAGCCTCGGCCAACGTTCGCTGCACGAGCACACCGACCAAATGCACGCGATACTCGGCCGGCCCGCGCATGTCGCTGATCGGCTTGGCGATCTTGCGGGCCAACTCGCCCGCGGCGGTGAAGTTGGCCTCGGTCGGGGCTTTACCCACCAGCGACGCGGCTGCTTCGGTGGCCAACAGCGGCGTGGGAGCAACCGCACCGAGCGCGATGCGAGCCTCTTCGATCTTGTCCCCCGCGGCGTTCAAACGAACCCACGAACCGACGCCCACGACGGCGATGTCCATTTCGTTGCGTGGAATGAAGCGGCGATAGTGCGAACCCGAGTGCTTGGCCGAGGCCGGGAACTGCAACGCCACGAGCAACTCGCCCCGTTTCAAGGCATTCTTGCCCGGTCCGGTACAGAACTCGCTGACCGGCACTTGGCGGCGACCATCGGGCCCCGCAATGTGAGCGATCGCACCGAGACAAATGAGGGCCGGAATCGAGTCGGCGGCAGGCGATGAGTTGCAGAGATTGCCGCCGATGCTGGCGCGACTTTGAATCTGCCACCCGCCGATGATGTGGGCCGCATCGGCGAGTGCCGAGTACGCCGCGGTCAGCGTCTTGTCGTTGTAAATCTGATAGCACGGCGTCGTCGACCCGAGCGTCAGACCGGTGGCGGGCGCATAATCGAGCCGCGCGAGCTCACTGATTTTCTTAACGTCGAGGACCAGATCCGCCTCACGCATCCCTTCGCGCAGTTGCACGAGCAGATCGGTACCGCCAGCCAAGATTCTGGCCCGTTCGCCATGTGCCGACAGCAGGCTCACCGCCTCGTCCACGGTGGCCGCCGGGTGATATTCAAAGTCCTTCAAGATCGCAACCCTCTAGGGGCGTGGGTGTTGCCAGAACCAATCGATGAATCGTTATTTGACGGCCCGACGCCACCGCTGTCAAGCAGCACCACGTTAGACACGCGTCCCGCTCACCCGAACTCACCACGCGTGCGTACTCCGTCCTTCGCTTGCGGTTTCGCGCCAACACTGGTTGCATCCCGGAACGCAACGTCGCTCGCGCCACCGACCCACGGTGTATTCACCGTGGGCAAAATATTTTTCGACGTGGCGATGTTCCGATTGGACAACGGTCGCTTCGATCACGTAACCTGCCCCAAGCTGATTCAACCGAGTCATGAAGAGGGTCGTTAACGTTCGTCGTTGTTGGTGTTCTTGCCGCTGCG
>JAEUIL010000755.1 GCA_016794255.1 Planctomycetaceae bacterium
CAAACGGATGCCCTCATTCAGTTCCTGCAAGACAGAAGAGCCCTACAAGACAGTCGAGCAGTCGAGAGTGTCGCCGCACCGATCGCCATTTGCGTCTCGAAGATCGATCTGCTCGCAAACCATTGGAGTTCGAATCCCGAAATGAGCGACGTGGTGAGCACGTTCCATCGTGAATTGAGAGGCGCGGGCGATGATTGGAACCTGCAGACTCTGGAAGTCCGCTCTCGACTTACGGCCAGGTTGTGTCAGATCATCTTCACTGATTGCTTGATCGAACAGACGATTCACAGATTTCTTCGAAGCCCGTACCTGTTCTTTCCACTCACTCCCGTGGGTCTGCACGACATGCACGAGCCGGACCTGAGCCGGCGATCGATCGTGCCATTTGGCATCGCCGAACCGTTGCTCTGGTTGCTGCAGGCCAATGGTTATCCGATGCTGCGGTAAACGACGGCCAACTCGATCATTCCTTCTCAATCGACGCATGGAGATTTCGCAATTGCAGGTGGTGAACATTGCCGTCCCAGGTGCCACACGACAGTCGGGACTGGTCATCGATCGCCGACATGCACAGTACAGGCCCTCCGGCGTCGAAAGCGGCAACCTGTTCGAGGAGATTAACGTCCCACAACCGCACCGTGTGGTCGCCGCCAGCAGAGACGATCCGCCGACCGCCGGGCGCAAATACGGCATCGCGGACTGGCCCCACGTGTCCCGCGAGCGTCCCCAGGCTGGTGCCCGATGGCAGTTCCCAGAGCCGTAGCGTTCGGTCACGCGACGCGGAAACGGCCATTTGAGAGTCAGGGGAGATGGTCACACTGCGGATTGCATCCGAATGTCCGTGCAATACGCGTCGCTCCGCTCCGCTGCTGAGGTCCCAGATGCGAAGCGTTTGGTCGTCGCAAGCGGAAACAGCCCAGGCATCATCGGGTGAGATGGCCACCGCGTTGAGCCGCTGAGTATGTCCGCAGAGGGTGTGCAACAGATTGCCGGACCGCAGATCCCAAACGTAGAGCAGACGATCCCAGCCGGCCGAGACGACGCGCCGGCCGTCGTGGCTGATCGCAACGGATCGCACGCGCTCGCGATGCCCCTTCAGGCAGTGCATCATCTGGCCGGTTTCAACTTCCCAGACTCGCACCGCCATGTCCTCACCCCCGGAAGCGGCGAGCGTTCCATCCGAACTGACAGCCACGGCGTAGACTTCGCCACTGTGCCCGACGAACGCGCGAAGCACCTGTCCAGTCTGCAGATTGATAAGTTGAAGCGTTCGGTCCCGGCTCGCGCTGATCACGGCCGCCCGACCCGGCACGATTGCCAGGGCATGGACCGCTTGCGAATGGGCCGATACACGATGCCGCAATTGGCCGCTCTGCCCGTCCCAGCAGCACACGCTGCCGTCCAGGCCGGCGGAAACGGCCATTCGCCCGTCGGCCATGCGAGCCACCACGGCCGCTCCCGAGACATGATCGCCCGGCGGTGCCGGCGCTTCCAACGAAGTCAAATCCACACACTGGAGCGTGCGATCGTTGCTTGCCGACACACTGATTCGCCCATCTGCAGAGATGGCCACCGCGTTGATTCCCAGTCGGTGCCCGGTCAGCACGCGCAACTCGTCGCCGGTGTCGAGGTCCCAGAGCCGCAGTGAATCGTCACGGCTGGCTGAAATCGCCAAGCGACCGTCGGGCGTCATGGCCGTCGCGGTGACGGGGGCAAGGTGGCCGCCGATCTCCCGGATAAGGGAACCGGTGTTGGCGTTCCAAAGTCGCAGTCGGCCATCCTCCCCGGCCGAAAAAATCAGCCGACCGTCGAACGAAACCTCCACGTCGTTACAGGCGTACTTGTGAGCGTCGAGAGTACGAATTTCCGTACACGAGGGGATATCCCACAGACAAACGCTTCCGTCGTGGTGAGCGGAGACAGCGACGCGCCCGTCCTGCGAAATTGCGACGGCACGAGCGCCCGTCGCGGAATCATCCATGATCGCCCGCTCGTTGCCGCTGATCGAATCTATGACTTTCAGTCCAAGCGCGCCCGCTAACACGACTCGACTGCAATCTGGCGTGGCAGCTAGGTCATCCCAATCATCCTGCAATGACACTTCACGAGTACATTGTTTCGAGTACAGATCCCACCAGCGCAGGTTCTGGTCCCGCCCGAGCGAAATTGCCTTCCGTCCGTCCGCAGTCACAGCGACGGCCAGCACAGCTCCCTTATGACCGCTGAGGCTCGTCTGCTCCTCGCCTGTGCGAAGATACCAGACGCGGACCGTGCCATCGGCTCCGGCCGAAACGACGCAACTGCCATCTGGCGTCACATCCACGTCATGTACAAAGCCCTCGTGTCCCAGCAGCTTTCGCAGCACGAGCGGTCGATCGGCTTGCAACGCAGGACGCGGATCCCTAGCAATCCAGGGCCGGCTTGACGACTCTGCCATCGCCGCCGCCTGCTCGGTCACCGGTCCGTCAGCGGCATAGTTCCGCGCGAGCGTGATACACTCTCGCGGCAACATAGCCAGCATCCGGCCATGTTGAGCGATGAAGGCTGCGAACGTTTCGACCGTGGGCCGTAATGCTTCATGCGCCTGATTGCAGTTACGGTGATTCTCCATCGCTGCCTGTAAGACGTGGCTCGTCTCGGGAGGAGTGGGCGGTGGTAGCAGCACCTCGCCCATAGCCGCCGGCACGGCATGACGCGAGTTCTTCCATTTGCGTCCGAGTCGCTGCCACCATGTGGTGCTCTCAATTGGCCGCACTGGGGATGCCGAGACACATTTCCGCGCATACTCGCTCAAATTGTCGGCGTATGTTAACAGAGTTCTTTCGCGCAGTGGGCGCAAGCCTCGCTCGGCATCCGCCTTGCCGCGAGCGGATAGCAACAGGTCGTATTCGCGCTGTAACTCGAACACACGGTTGGCCAGCGCCTTGCAGCGGATATATGCGAGGTCTGTAAGGAGCGATTCCAGATCGCCGATTCTCTCACATGTGGTGAGATGCACGGGCAGGTGTGCGAGCGAATACGCCGACATTGCATCAGGAGATGCCTGATACTCAGCCCACCCGCGCTCGGCCAGCAGCATATGCCCCTCGCCCATGTCGACCGAGTACACCTGCCCGGTTCGCTCGGGGCGGCACAGCCAATCGGCCAGCGATTTATGGAAGATGCCGTAGTTCACCACGCCATCGGCTGCTTCCTGCCGGCGCAGATATACCGCCAACTGCTCCAGGCGTTCCTGCGTCTCTTCGGCGGCATTTGTCTTTAGCACCTCCAGGAGCTGATCGAGCGTCAGGGGTTCTTGAGCTGCGACTACGACCGCTAGCAATGTTCGCACACCGGAAAACGCTGCTTCGCTTGGGAAGGCGCGTGTGAAGAAGTGTTCGTACAGTCCTTCTAACCCCGGCACGAAGGCATCTAGCTCATCCAATCGGCAGATCCCACGCTCAATGGCGTCCAACACCTGCCGGGCATAGAGAAAGTTTCCCTGGCTGCGCGCGGAGAGCCGTTGCACCGCTACGGCGGCACTGAGCGACTGCTCTTCCAGTCGCTCAGCCAGCAGCGGAGACTTCATCCGTTCCGCCAGATAGGCTTCAACGTCCCCGACATTGCGCGGATCATGCGCATCGAGTGTCTCGGCGCGGAGCTCCCTCAGGGCGGACAGCACGTTTGGATCTTTCCGCGTGGTAGCGATGACCCTCAGCCAGGGCGGAAAGCGGTCGAGCCGGCCGGCCAGCAGTGCCACAATCGAGGGCTTGCTCTTGCAGAGCAAAGCCTCATCTAGCGCGTCGACGAGAACACATCGCACTCGATCGGGCGGCGCTATGGCATGCAAAGGCGCGATGACGCCTAATTCCAGTGCAACTTCGGGATCAATCTTGCAACGCGCCTCGCTCAACACGTCTTGAAGACGGGGTTCTTTCAGGCGGAGAGCGTACTCCGGCAGCTGGCTGGCGATCATTGCCGCTACACTGCGCACGAACCGCCACGATTCCAGCGTTTCCTCGAAATTGGACTGACAGCAGTGGTACGCTAGGACTTGTCCTCGCGGATTGGTATGGACCAACTGCGCGACGATCGCCGATTTGCCCGCTCCGGGGTCTCCCGTGATCAGCAGGGCCCGCTCGTTCCGGCTTACCGATTGCCAATGCGCCAACCGCTGAAACAGCCACTCCCTCCCCGCAAATGACTCCCGTTTCTCGGCGACAAACGCGGAGAAATCCCACGGATCGAGAAACTGAGCCCAATCCCGGTGTCGCGACTGACCGTTGCCGGCGGCAGTCTGAATCGCTTCGACGAGCCGCGTAAACGAGACATGATACCGCCGGTCACCCTCCGGCTCTCTCCAGGACTCCATGTCCACGTAGTCGAGTCTGAAGATACAAAAGGGAGGTTCACACCGAATAGCCATAACAGGCACGATCGGCTTCGGAGGCTTTGCAAACCGTGCGAACGACAACTCGTCCAGGCAGACGCTGTCGATGGAATCCGCACCCACCTGGCCGGCACTGACCCGCACCGCATGAGGGCTGAGGATCGCTACGACCACATCCGAGGCGCGCAAGGCTGCGACAATTTGCTGCTGCCAGTCATGCCCGCTGATGATCTCGTGCGTATCCAGCCACACTTCGAACCCCCGCGCCGCTAGGTCAATACTCAGCCGGCTAGCGAGGTCGGATGCGTCCTTTCGCCCATAACTGATAAACACTCGCACCGGACCGCAAATCCCGGCAGCATGTGCTGGGCCCTGCGCTGTATTCGGTTCTTGGCCGCGATTCTCGGAACTCATTTGATTCTACGGCGATTCGGACGAGCACTGCGTGAAAGGATTAAAAGTGGGCCGTTCAAATCCCCACTTTCAGTCCACTCCCCGGTGGTGCGTAATAGAGTAGGGAAAAAAGATGCAATTACTCGGTGGCGGACGGTAGCCTATGGACCTGTGTAGATGGGCACGCGGCGCTATCCTTCACGAACACTTCGCGTCCGCAGCATATTGAGGATCTGCACTTTCGACCGTTCGTCGCGCAGCTTCAGGTTAGATGACTCGATACAGTCAGTCTACCAACTGCTGCAATGCATTTCTGCGACGATTGACTACTGAATGGCATAAACACACCCCTAAGGTGGACGAGCCAATTGTCCGGAAGGCAAACGAGCTACGCTAACCGTGCCTTGTCATCCATTTCCCTCGATGGGGACAGGCGTCCTGGGCATCCTCAGCCGACGCGATGGCTTGTGATTCACGGACGCTTTGGCGAGGCTGCAGCACCGCAGTCTCTGGGGAGATTGCGTCAGCCGGCCCCTGTTCTTCCTGTTCGGCTTCTGAGACACTTGGTTTACGGGACGTTACGTGACGCGGGTTGGAGGTACAACGCCTCCACTCTCGCTTTGTCGGACTCAGAGAGCGTAGCCCAAGCGGAGATCAGGCCTTCGAGCCGCGCGTCATGCTGCGACGTGTAGTGACAGCCGGAGACGTGTTGGCACTGACAATATACGGACACGGGCACTGACATTTTCGCTAAGTTGTTTGCTGAACAGTGGTTGGCAGAAGGGAGACTCCCATTCGATTCCCGCCGCCTCCATTTTCTAGGCAGTAAGTCATTGGCAATTAATGACTTGCGAAATCAAAGGACGCGGGTTGATAACCCGCGTCCTTTTGTCTCTCCTTCGCGTGTTCGAGGATTTGGGCAGTTCAGTGATCTATGTTCGCCTTGAACGCTGCCTAAACGCTGACATCCAAATTCTCAGTAACTTATTTGTCCCGACGACTACCTGACAACAAGACGACACTGGTACGTTTGGTCAATGTGACCGAAGCAGCTAACCGGAAACTTGCGCAACCGGACGGCATTCCTTGTTTAACCAATCTCTGAGCCGCGTATGGGCGCATCAAAGACCCTCGTCGGCAAACGAACCGACGAGGGGTGAGGTGCGAATCGCGGCTTGCCGGAGCTAGTCGAGGAGGTCGAGGTGGTCAATAAGAGGGAGCGATTGGGCGTGACGTATTCCCGCGCTGATACCGCGTTGAGCGTTTAACTCGTCCGACGCCCCGGTTGCGGAGCTCAGAGCGGCCGTAACAGCCGTGACGTCCCCACAACCTACGGTTCTAGTGTAGTGTCTCACGCTGTTGGGGTTTTATTCAGGATCGCTCTGGCGCGTCGCACTTTGGCGAGAATTTCGTCGGGCAGTGCTTTCCAGAGCCTGCCTTGCGCTTGCTCGTTATGAGCTTCAACAGATTCGACGATGGCCTCGATCAGCTCGCGCACGCTGCGGAAGGTGCCGCGTCGCAAACTCTTTTGCCTGATTTCACGAAACCGGCGCTCGACAAGGTTCAGCCACGAACTGCTGGTTGGAGTGAAGTGCCTGTGAAAGCGAGGACGCCTCGCCAGCCAGCGCTGGACTTTGGAATGTTTATGGGTGGCGTAGTTATCAGCCACCAAGTGCAGATCGAGTTTGGGATCGGTGGACGCGTCAATCTTTTCGAGGAACTTGATCCACTCTTGGTGGCGATGTCGTTTCATGCAGGCCTCGATCACGGGTCCGTCGGACACAATCAGTGCGGCAAAGAGTGTCGTGGTGCATTGCGCTTATAGTCGTGCGTCATCGTGCCTAGACGGCCGGGATGAATCGGCAGACCGCGTTGCGTGCGATCGAGGGCTTGAATCTGGCTCTCTTCATCGACGCACAGCACCAATGCATGCTCCGGCGGACTGAGATAGAGCCCGACGATGTCGACCACTTTCTCAGCGAAGTTCGGGTCGTTCGAGACCTTGAAAGTCTTGATGCGATGCGGCTGCAGGCGATTCGCCTGCCACGTGCGATGCACCATGCTGCGCGAAACTTTCAAATGCTTCGCTAGCGTGCGCGTGCACCAATGCGTGGCGGCGTGCGGCTTCTCAGTCGTCGTAACGCGTACGATTTCGGCCGCCGTCTCGGCGCTTTTCGAGGGTCGACCACCACGCGGCGCATCAACCTCAATGCCGGCCAAGCCGGACTTCGCGAAGCGGTTGCGCCACAAGCAGACCGTCTTCATGCCGGTGCCGAGTTCCGCGGCGATGCCTTGATTAAGTCTCCCATCCGCCGCTGCCAGCACAATCTTCGCGCGCAGGATCAACCACGCTGGAGTGCTTCTGCCCCGCGCCCACTTGCCGAGCGTCTTCCGTTCATCGCTGGAAATCGTGATCTTCTTTGCTACTCGCATGGTTCCATCCTCCTGATGAACCTTCGACGAGCAAACAAGATCGTTAGTTCCCTCAATTACGAGACATTACACTAGCGGCTTGGACGGCTCGCGTGGCAAGCTGTACCAGTTTCCCATTGAAAAGGTAAGCTCCGCGAGCGCCGGCAGTAACGAGGAGTCTTGTCGGACCGATCAAGGCCTTTAACCGATCCAACGCAGCTTCAACGGTCGTAACTTGTCGGCCGCAGATCGGCAAAGTCGTCGCGATCGACATCGCCTCTTGCTCTTTAGCGAACAACCACCACGACGGCTCCCCTTTCACTGCGGCGAGGTCTTGCTCATCCCAGTCGGATCGCATGGTGATCGCCACTGGCGCAGCGCGTTGGCAACGCCGCCTTGCAGCCCGCAAGGCTTCGAGGACCGCCCTCCGCGCCGGCCCCGAACCCGGATTTACAATGACCGCGTCGAAATCATCGAACACGCCCATCGGAACAACCGGAATTGCGTGGCGCTGAACGCACGGACGGGGGACCAACAGATGGCCCTCGCGGAAGTTAAATAACAGCGATCCGGGTACCTGACCAGGCAGCGCTCGCACGAACCGAGTATCGGCGTCGACCTGCTCAAACAACCGGTTGGAGGATCGTATTCTTCGTAGGCTGTCGCCGCAAATATTTCTGACATGCATATGTCATTCGGCCAGTCGCGAAATGGGTGTTTGCCCCGGTGCAAAACATTGTGAATTGTTTCACAATTGTTGTAAAAGGCGAGTCGGCACGGTAAAGTCACGGCCTGATCGGTACGAACGTTTAAGTTTTCGCAATCGAGAATCTTGAAGTGGTTTTGGTTCGGCAGTGCAACCGTGGGGAACGGGCGCGTTGATTTATCGCCCGGGAAACTTCCATGGCAGGCCGTGCGATCGCAGGTCCGCGACGCACGTGGCGGTTCATTTCTCTTGCAGGGAGAACGCAGTATGCGATTGGCATCCTATTCGTGGCGGCATTTTTTGGATTCGTTGACAATACTGGTTCGACCGGACAATGGTACTCGGCGGGCGCGCAGAGCGGGTCGCGGACGCCGCACATATCTGGCAGGCAGGGGCGTGGAACGCCTTGAGCCACGATACATGCTTGCGCCAGTGGCACATGACGACGCCTATCGCGTCGCGTATCACGCTCGTTTTGATCAATTTAACGCGGATGCAGCGAATGGTCTTCTAAACAACGATGTGGGAACGAATCTTTCGCCGCAAGTAGTTGATGTGCCGCCTTACGCTGGCGTGGGTCTTGGTGCAGACGGAAGCTTCTGGTTTAGCGTGCAAGCGTTTGGTGGAGAGTGGACGACCAAGTCATTTACTTATCTGGTCGATGATGGCACGGAAACGAGTCAGCCCGCCAGCGTTGCCTTGACCGTCAATCAACCGCCTTCGATTACTGGCCCAATTGCACCGCTTGAGGTCGGCTATCGCAATGGCGTTGTGGAAGGTGATATCATTACGTCCGATATCGAATTGGATGCCTTGACGATCAGCGTAATTTCTCAGCCGACGTTGGGCTTTGTAAACATTGATCAAGACGGGCATTTTGTCTACTACACGAGTGCAAGTGCGTCGACATGGGGGCCCGATAGCTTCATTGTACAGGTCTCGGATGGTCTTGACAGTTCAACAGTCCCAGTTTACTTGAATCTTGTTAATCGTGCTCCCATCACAACGCCTGGCAGTTTAACAATCGGAAGGAATGACACTGTCCTAAACCATCCCGTCGGTGTTAGTGACCCAGACGGCGATGTACTATCATTTGAACTGTTGACTGGTCCTACTCGCGGCACGTTCGAATTCTCAAACGCGGGCACTTTTAACTATATAGGTGACCATTCGTATGTTGGAAGCGAAAGTTTTTCTTATCGCGTGAGTGATGGAGAAACTTTCGTTAATGAAGTGTTTACATTGGTTCTGACCAATCCAAGTACGCCCATAACCATGAGCGACGATTTCCTGGTTGCAGCGGGTGTGAGTTTGACTGTGAATGCGCCAGGTGTGCTTGGTAACGACTCCGACGCCGATGGCGACGGTATCTCCGCCCAATTGGTAACATCTCCTACCCATGGTACGGTGATCCTGAACGGGGATGGGTCATTTACTTATAGCCCAAACGCCGGTTACTCCGGCGCTGAGGCGTTTTCTTACCGTTCAACCGACGGCAATCGAAATGGCAACACGGTTTTGGTCAATCTTGAAGTTAATTCCGTACCGAGTGCCGGCAACGATGCGTACGTATTCGCGCAGCAGGTCTTCTCGGTCGACAGCACTCACGGACTATTGGCGAATGACTCCGACCCTGATGGGCCGAATCCGCTCACGATTTATCTGGTCCAGATGCCAGAGCATGGCTCGTTGACGATGCAGACCAATGGTGCTTTTGAATACGTACCTGAATCCACGTTTGTCGGCGAAGACGTCTTTACATACTATGTTACGGATGGTCTTTTCGATGGGAATACAGCTACGGTATCGCTGGCTGTTAGTCCTGACACGCCGCCTGTTGCGAATGACGATAATTTTATAGCCGTGCCAGACATCGTCAAGTGGATTGGTACCGCTGCGTTAATGTCAAATGATAGTGACGCGGACTTGGGTGACTCAATTCAATTCGTTTCGGTTGCTAACGGTGTCGGCGGAGCAGTGACCGCGATTGGGACGTCAATCAAGTTTGAACCTGAACAAGGGTTTGTTGGCGACGCAACGTTCACCTACGTGATTAGAGATTCGATCGGAATGACAAGCGAGGCTACTGTAACTGTCACCGTCGGCAATCAACAGCCAGTTGCAAACCCGGACGTCGCCACTACCACCCACGACCAAGTTGTAGACGTTTCCGTCGCAGGTAACGACGAAGTCATGCCAGGTAGGCACAAGGTTATATCTATCGACACTGAGGATCCTGTGGTGGGAGGGAGCATTAGCCTCAATCCGGACGGCACGATACGTTTTGTTCCGTCGACCGGTTATGTGGGAACGGCTTCCTTCGTCTATCACCTTACAGATTCCGTAGGATTGACTGCGGTTGGATCGGTGACCGTGGATGTAACCAACACCGCCCCTGTAGCTGGGAATGTTGGAACGGTTTACACTCGAAACCATACGTTTACCTTCGCGGAACTCATCGCCAACAGCGAGGATGCTGACGGGGACCCATTGGGCGTCGGGGTGTATTTGATAGGGAATCCTTGGTGGAGTGAGACGCTTGTTACGGCAGAGAGTCCTTTTGCATTTACTGCTCCCGACCAGTTCAGTGGATTGATCACTTATGGATTACGCCTGTATGACGGGATTACATATTCCGATGCCGTATTGTCGATTTATGTGAACGCAGCCCCTGTCGTGGTAGCAGACGCCACATTCAATATTGGCGCGATCGATGAGGATACGATTGACAGTACTGGATTCACGGTCGATCAACTGCTGAATGCGAGCGTGGATGGTCAACCAGTTTGGTCTGACGCCGACGCTGGTGCATTACGAGGTATCGCTGTAGTCGATTTGGCCGGAAACGGAGTTTGGCAATATCGAATCGGACAAGCGGGGGACTGGACTGATTTTGGCGTTGTCGGCACAAGCGTGGCGAGGCTTCTTGCGAACGACAGTCACACTCGCATGCGATTCTTACCGAACGCAAATTTTGACGGAGATGCAAGTCTGCGCTTTCATGCTTGGGACCAGACGAGTGGCGATGCCGGTGGAACCACTAACCTAGTTGAGACTGGAGGTGCCTCGGCCTTCAGCGTTGCTACGGCTCTTGGGGTAGTTGATGTGACGCCGGTCAACGATGCACCGGTTGTGGTGGTCAGTTCCTCAGCAACCGCACTGAACGCAGTACTTGAGCATTCTTCTCTTGTCTGGGTTGACGATGACTCGTCTGAAGCGGATTTTCACATCACCTTGACAGTAAGTGCGGGCACCCTTTTATTAAGCGCCGTGGAAGGGATCCAGCAAAGTGGCAACGGATTGAATAGCATTGTAATTAGCGGAAAGCTACCTGCTCTTCAGGCAGCTCTGACGACCTTGCAATATGTTCCCTCTTTTAATTACCGGGGTACAGCGACGATATCCGTTCAAGCAGATGAGGTCGGAGGTAGCACGACTGCCTCGACCGCCGTCATAAATGTAGGTGCACCGTTTAGCCTATCGGGCCACACGCTCACGGTTACAGGTTCGGCCATTGACGACGTTGTGACGATATCTTTTCCAACTAGTAGTGAATTGCTAGTGACTATCAATGGCACGAGTGCGAGTTACAGCACGTCCACCGTTAACCGAGTGGTGATTGATCCACAGGCGGGCAAAGACACGGTCACAGTCACGGCAACGAATCGCAATAACGTTGCGAGTTTTCAACCGCAAACGCTGAATCTTGTCAGTAATAGTGGTAGCAGTCACGTGACCATTGAAGCGACACAATCAGAGCAGGTCATGGTGTTTGGCGACGCTGGAGATTCGGCAACTCTTGTCGGTTCCAGTGCAAAGGAGACCTTTTTTGCGCTCGCGGCAACAAACACTCAGTCGTCGATTATCAACCTCGTTGGCGATGGCTGGTTTTCCGAAGCAATCGGGTTCGCCACTGCCACGGCCACGGGAAATGGCGGCAACGACGGAGCGATTTTTGTCGACTCTCCAAACGACGACACCTGGACGGCGTCAGCCTCGCAGGCAAGATTGCAGGGTGGTGGATTCGTGTTTGAAGCGAACGGTTTTGCAGAGAACTATGCCTTCGCTATTCACGGTGGTCATGACCAAGCTGTGTTCAATGGCACCGACGGCACAGATTCACTCGATGTCACCGGTGAATACACGATGTTGCACGTTGCAGGCGTATTAAACGAAGTCATTGGATTCGAGTCGCTTACCGTACATGCGAGCGGTGGTGC
>JAEUIL010000803.1 GCA_016794255.1 Planctomycetaceae bacterium
CGATTAACTTGTTCCACCGGATTGGCATTCTTGCCCCAATAACTATTGACCGGGCTTCACGAGCCCGGGGATCGGCTTGACGCCGCCGAACACGACGCGCGTCCTGGGCAAAGCGTTTTGCAGCTTTTGGATGTCGGCGAGGGTGAACTTGCCGGCTTCGAGTGCCGCTTGGTTTAACTCGATCGTGGTGAGCGTTTTGCATTGCGCGAACGCAGCGAGGCCCACGCCGGTGATCTTGAGGCTACTGCCGATGTTGACATACTCGAGCTTGGGCAACCGTGCCAAGTGTCCCGCGCCGACATCGCTCAACTCTTCGCAACTGGCGGCGTTCACCGCCTTGATGCTGGGTATCGCCGCGAAAACTTCGGCCCATAGATCACAATCTTGGGTGGGCATAAAGGTGTTCTCGACACTCGCGAGCTGACGGAAATCGCCGAGCAACTTCACGAGTTCCGCGCGTGGCACCGAAGTCTTGGCTCCCGCGTCGATCCCGATGAGTACGAACGGCTCCGCCGGCAAAGGCGAGCCAGGTTTCAGGGGAGTTACCTTGCCGACAACGATGAGTCGCACGGGAAGTTTGAGATCGAGCAGCCGCTGGGCGACTTGGCGATCGAGCGAGTCGCTCGTCGTGGTCGCGCTGCCCGCCGAAGTTGTGGCAGTCGGCGGGGCGTTGCCTGGGCGTGGAGCGGTCTGCGCTGGCAATGCGATCGGCAGCACGACGCGACCAACGCCGGACCATTTTATCGCGGCCAAGTCCGTACCCGTAGCCGGAGAGCTGCCACGTCTGAAACTATTGATCGCTCGACGGTCGGCTCCACTCGAGTCGTAGCTCGAACCGCCCCGCTTGATGCGATGCGGCCCGATGTCTTCCCGTGGATCGTCACGCTGTTTGAGCAACGCCGCGGAGTAGGCACTGTGGGGCTGGGTACCGTCCCAGCACCATTCGTCCGCTCCTCCGTACAGGCCGATGAGCCCGAACGGATTCACTGCGGCGCATTGTTTCCGGAATTCAACCGAGTTGGCGCTTCCCTCGTTGCCGAAGTACCAGAGCGTGTTCGTTCCCGCGCGGCAGGCGTATTCCCATTGGGCTTCGGTCGGCAGGCGGTAGCCGTCGGCGTCATCGAGCGGCGCGATTTTTTCCGCTTCGATGCGATAGGCGGGCCGCTTGCCTTCGCGCTCGCTCAACTGATTGCAAAACGTGATTGCGTCGGGGAACGCCACATAATCCGCCAGCGGCTTGTTCGGGTCTTGCGACATCTCGGGTCGGAGTTGACCGACAATGTCGCGGTAGCGGCCGGTGCTGACCTCATCCACTTGCATATAGAACGGCCGTGTGATCCGCACCGAATGTGCTGGCCGAGCGTTTCCCAACCGTGTTTGCAACAAGTCATTTTTCTCTCCGGCCAGCCGCTTGAGTTCCTCGTCAGTGAACTCGGGCCCGAGCCCCATTTGAAACTCGCCCGGCGGAATAAGCCGGAACTTCATGCCGACGCCGTTGGTGAACTCGACCGGCACGCCGAGATGCTTGGCCCAAGCTTCCTGATGCTTGAGCGCCGTCGCGGCGTCGAAGGGGAAAACGGCCGGCGGGGGAGCAGCGGATTGCTGCGAGTTCGCTGCTCCCGGCGGCGGCGCGGTCGGCTCGATGATGACGGCATTTTCTTCGTGCTTGGAATCGCGCACCTTGATGCGGGCCCAAGGAATGAGCTTGGCCAGCAGTTTGGCCGCTGCGTCTCGGAGCGCCCGTCCCGTAGGGTAGCCACCCAAATCAATGTCCGTGAGTTGGGGCAATGGGGTCAGTTGCTCGAACTAGCGTCGTCGATGGAGTAGAGCGACAGACTCTTGAGCGATGACATTCGGGCCACGTACGGTTCCCAGCCCGAGTAAGCCACGAAATGCAGACTCAACGACTCCAAGCGCGGAAACGACCCCAGAAACGCCGGGTCGGTATCGCGCGTGCCCATGCGTCCCAACTTAAGGTGGCGGAGTTGCCCGAGCGCCGCCAACTGCGGCAGACCGTTTTTGGTCAGCTTGGGTTCTTGCTTGGCGAGAACGCAATCGAGCGATTCCAAGTCGACGAGCGTCGCGAT
>JAEUIL010000862.1 GCA_016794255.1 Planctomycetaceae bacterium
CGTTAGTTACGTCGAGAATAACCCGGGAACCGTGATCGATTCGACGTTGCTGATTGACGATAGCGACAGTGCCAATCTGGTTTCAGCGACCGTCCAATTGTCATTCGGCTTCAATGCCACACAAGACTCTCTGCTGTTCACCAATCAGCTTGGCATCACGGGCAGCTACAACTCGGCCAATGGCGTGTTGACTCTGACCGGTTCGACTACCGTTGCGAACTATCGGACCGCACTGCGCAGCGTGGCTTACGCCAACTCCAGCGACAATCCGAATCCGGCCGTGCGGATGGCTTCTTTCACGGTCCATGATGGCACCGCAAACAGTGTGGCGGCCGAACGCGAAATCAATATCGTCACCTCAAACGATGTGCCGACGGTCGATCTGAACGGCATCGGTTCGGGTCTGAACTATACGGCCGCGTTCATCGAGGGCACCGGCCCAGCTGCGATTGTGTCGCCAACCGTGTTGACCGTGAGCGATCTCGACAACGCGTTCCTTGCATCGACCGTGATAAAGTTGACAACGGTTTACGACATCGGTGCCGAGCTCTTGACGGTCAATACGAGCGGCACTTCCCTCAATGCCGCCTACAATGTTACGAATGGCACGCTCAACCTGACGGGGGTCGATACCGTGGCCCATTACGAGCAAGTGCTGCGAACGTTGACCTACAACAACCTGTCGACGACTCCCAACCCAACCCAAAGACAGGTTACCGTATCGGTTAACGACGGCGTCGGCAGCAGTGTCAATGTCACGTCGTTTGTCACCGTCACGGCGACTAATTCCGCGCCGGTGATCTCGCTGACGGCTGGTGCCGCGAGCTACCTTGAGAACGCATCCCCCGCCGTCATAGACGGCAGCTTAACGATTACCGATGCGGACTCAACGAGCTTGACCGGTGCCAGCGTGGCGATCACGGCGGGCTATGTTTCGGGCGACACGCTATCGGTTGGTTCCGCGAATGGACTTACGATCAGCTACAACGCCGCAACCTATATATTGTCGCTGTCAGGTTCGGCTACGGTGGCTACTTATCAAAACGTGCTGCGAACCGTTCGCTTTCACAGCACGAACGATGATCCCACCGCTGCTGTACGAACGATTCAGCTTGTCGCCAGTGACAGTACGACGAGCAGCGCTCCGGTGACTCGCTTGCTCAACGTGACACCGTCGAATGATCTGGCCACGGTCGACCTCAATGGCGGTGCGGCCGGTGTGAACTACACGGCGTCGTATACGGCCATGTCCTCGACGGTCGCGATTGTCGGGGCTAACTCTTTGACGATTAACGATCCGGACAATGCTCTGCTCAGCGGGGCCACGGTCTCGCTCAATAGCGTGCCCAACACGCCAAACGAAACATTGGCGGTAAACGTTGGCGTCACTGCGATCACATCCAGCTATAACGCCACGACAGGCGTGCTCAGCCTTTCGGGTGCCGACACTGTCGCCAACTACCAACAGGTCCTACGAACGTTGACCTACACCAACACGGCGATTGTCCCCGTCACAACCACGCGAACCGTCTCCACGGTGGTTAACGACGGTGCCGCACTCAGCTCGCCGGTGACGAGCACTATTCTCTTCTCGCTGGTCGGTGGCGGCACGAGCGCGCCGGTGTTGCGACTCTCGGGGGCGTCGGGATCAACGCCGTTCGCAGCCACGTTCACGGAAGGCGCGTCGGCCGTGGCGATTGCCGGAACCTCGGGCACCGGGGCCGCAACATTGACCGATAGCGACAGCCCGACGATGGCATCAGCGGCCATCATGCTTCTGAGCCCGCTCGATGGAGCAAATGAGATCCTCTCCGCCGTAACCACGGGCACCGCGATCACCGCCACGTATGACACCACGAATGCCGCGCGCTATGTGTTGCGTTTGACGGGTGTGGATACCGTCGCCAATTATCAAACGGTGCTTCGCACCATTCAGTACAACAACAGCTCCGACACACCGAATGCCAACGGCACCGGCAATCCAGTTCGCACGGTCCAATGGATCGTCAACGATGGCGGCAACAATAGTTCGACCGTGATCGCGAACGTAACCGTGCGGCCGACCAATGATGCACCATTGTTAATTACCTCTGCGACGCCACTAGCCTACCTTGAGGACGCGTCGGCAACCCTGGCCACAACGCCCATCGATCCGGCAATCACGATCACCGACATCGACTCCACTCAGATTCAACAGGCCACGATAGCCATCACCGGCAATTTCGCGGCGGGTGAAGACGTGTTGACTTACACGCCGGGCCCCATCGGTGCTGGAAGTTTTGTCTATAACCCGGCGACCGGTGTGGCCACACTGACGGCGACCTCGACCTTGGCGGCGTTCCAAACGGCGCTGCGCAACGTCAGTTATCGGAACACGAGTCATCTTCCCACAACGACGACGCGCACCGTGTCATTCACAGTGAAGGATGTTTCAGCAGCGATCAATGGTTCGCAGGTCAGTCCGGTCGCCACACGGCAGATCAACCTCACCGCCACGAATGATCTGGCCGAACTCGACTTGAATGGCACCGCTGCCGCCGGCCTCAACGCTAACGCCGCACATGTCTCGAGCGGCGCAGCGGTTAACATCTCGGCGCTCAACGCCGCGTTGTCCGATCGCGACGATGTCATCGGCGGCGCAGGTAAGTCGCTCACCGTAACCTTGACTGGAAACGTCAATGGCGCCAACGAAACGCTTTCGGCGAATGTGTCGGGCACTGGTCTGGTGGCGGTTTACAACTCGCTCAGCAGTGCGTTGTCCGTCTCGGGCGTCGGCACAATCTCGCAGTATCAACAAGTCTTGCGGTCGGTAAAGTACAACAATGTCGCCCTCACGCGCACAGCAGGTAATCGAACCGCAACGTTCGTCTATAGCGACGGCACGGGGAACAGCAATTTTGCGACCACCACCATTGCCGTCGGCTCGCCGCTGCTGGCCGAGGGAGGCGCGATCACGGGTGGCGTAAGCAGTACGCTCACCCGCAGCCAATTGCAGCCGATGATCGCCGCCGCCATTGATCGTTGGACCGCGACGGGACTGACCGGTGCTCAAATCTCGACGCTCAAATCGACGCAGTTTGTGATTGCCAATCTGGACGGTGCCGGCGCGCTAGGACTTACCATGCCGGGCGTGGTTCAGGTTGACGACAACGGCGCAGGTCGCGGTTGGTTCATCGATTCGTCGCCGTACAGCGATGCTGAATTCCGCCGTGGTATTTCGCGTACCGAGTTGAACGCCACGACCGGGGTTGCCGCCAATCATTACGATTTGCTCACGCTCGTCATGCACGAACTAGGACACGTGCTGGGTTTAAATGACTTTGATGAGAACTTACGAAGCGACGATGTCATGTCCGAGGCAATCGGAGTTGGTACGCGTCGTCTGCCGATGGTGGGCGAGGCCGACCCGATCTTCCGGAATGCCTTGAACGCCGTGTTTAGTGATTTAGCGACATCCACCAATGGAACAGTGGAAAGAAAGCAGCTGGCCACCACCAAGGTCGCAGGCGTGCCGCTGGATCAGCTT
>JAEUIL010000834.1 GCA_016794255.1 Planctomycetaceae bacterium
CGCACAGCTCGCTGATGATCGCGCAGCGCACGCAGTCGCATCAGTTGCCGGGCGAAGCGGCCCTCGGCACGCGCGTGACCGCCGCCGGATACACGAACTGGCAAGGCTTGGGCGAGAACATCTACGCGTATGCCGAGAACACGTTTCATGGTCACGCGGGCTTCGTAGTCGACTGGGGCAACAATCCGCCGGGCCATCGCGACAACATCATGGACGCCGACTGGAAAGAAGTCGGCATCGACGCCACGCCCCACACGCCGCTCGATGGCAGCGACGTCGGGCCGCTCGTGATCACGCAAGACTTTGGTACTCGCTTCAACTACGGCAACTCGTACCTCGTGGGCGTGGTCTATGTCGACAACAACGGCAACACACGGTACACCGCCGGCGAAGGTCTAGCAGGAATCACGGTCACCGCCACGCCTGTGGCAGGAGGCTCGTCGTACACCACCACCACGATGACTGCCGGTGGTTACCAACTGCAAGTTCCCAACGGGACTTATACCGTCACCGTGACGGGTGCGGCATTGGGAACGCCGCGAGTGATGAGCAATGTCGTGGTGTCGTCTGCCAATCGCAAGGTCGATTTCAACGCATTGGTCGCGCCGATCGCCAATGTCGCACCGGTCAATACGATCCCCGTTGCTCAAGCCACCCGGCCCAACACGCCCGTGGTATTCAACACCGCGAACGGCAACGCGATCTCGATTGCTGACGCCGATGCTGGTGCGGGCAGCGTGCGGGTCACACTGACCGTCGACACCGGAACGCTCACGCTCCCCAGCACGAGCGGACTGTCGTTCAGCGTCGGCAACGGCAGCGCGGCTGCGACCATGACCTTTGCCGGTTCGATCGCGAATATCAACGCCGCATTGAATGGATTGACGTTCACGCCCGCGAGCGGCTTTGTGGGTGGCGCGGCTCAACTGTCGATCACCACCAACGATCTTGGCAACACCGGTGGCGGTGGTGCCTTGGTCGATACCGACTCGCTGTACATTTACGTTAACAACGATTTCGTGCTCGCCGGAAACTCGTTGAACGTGACTGGCACCACGGCTAACGATGACTTCTGGATCACATTCACCGACGCTAGCAATTTCAACGTTACGCTCAACGGTGTGACGCAAGCCCGCAACCTCAGCGCCGTCAACGCGGTCTTTTTCTATCTTGGTGGCGGCGATGATACGGTTCGCATCACACTCGCCCCCGGCTCAGATACGGTCACGATGCGGCCCGGCGAGTTTCAAGCAATCGGCGTGGGCTACAACATTTTCGGCTCCGGCGGCAATACGCAAACCTGCTGGGCCTGGGGAACCGCGGGCGTCGGCTATCTTTACGACTCGGCTGGCAATGACACCTACACCGGCCAAGCTGCCAACACGATCTTGTCCGGCCCCGGCTTTAGCAATCAGCTGCTCAACCTCACCACGGTCTACACGTTCGGCTCGGGCCTCGGAACCGACACTGCCTCGATGTACAGCGGCAGCAATGCCGACGTGTTTTATGGCCTACCGAACAACTCGATCATCAGCGGCACCAACTCGTACCAATACGTCGAGAAGTTCGACCGCGTGTACGGCTTCGGCATCGCAGGCGGCACGGGAACGGCGATCTTGATCGATGCTCCGACCAACGACACCTTTACGAGTCTGTCCGGTTACAGCATTCTGTCGGGGTTGTCGTTCTTCAATCAAGCCACCACGTTCTCGAAAGTCTATGCCTTTGGCAATTCGGGCGGTGATGACGTGGCCGCGTTCTACGACTCGGCCGGTGACGACTATTTCTTCGGTGTGCCCGACTCGGCGTATATGCAAGGCACCGGCTTTCTCAATCAGGCAATTCACTTCGACTCGGCGGTCGGCAATGCCTCGACCGGTCGTGACACGGCAATCTTCTACGACTCGGTCGGCAACGACACGTTCTACCGCGACAACGCGAACGCCTACCTGATTGGTTCAAACTTCCGCAACTACGCCGTCGGCTTCGATGTCGTGTATGCGTTGTCCAACTACGGCACCGATACCGCCAGCATCTTCGACTCGACCGGCAGCGACGCCCTGACCGCCAACAGCAACCTCGCCACGCTCATCACCCCGGCCCAAACGATCTATCTCTACGGTTTCCGCACCGTCACGGCCACAGCGAGTAGTGGCGGTCGCGACACCGTCCAGCGAGGCACGATCAGTTTTGTGCTGAACACCAGCGGCCTATGGGTCCGGGCTTAGGCAGAGTCGTGTGCCATGTCCACGCGGCGTGGGCATGATTCCCGGTGAAAACGCATGTCCTTGATGACGTGGACAGGGCACACCACGCCAAACGGAATCACTACCCCGGGGGGCGATTCAATTGACGCGGGCTCGCTGGGGCGGATATCGTTAAGTCTCCCGCCTTGCTCCTTCCCGCCTGCGTTAGGATCGTGCCATGCTGCTGCGCACGTTGCTCTGTGTTCTCTGCTTGTTTGCGGTTTGTACGCTTCATGCGTCGGCCGTTGACGCCGAGCCGATCGTCTTCGAGCGGCACCTTGCTCCCATCATTCAGGCCCAATGCGTCGAGTGTCACAACAGCAAGACGCACAAAGGGGAACTCGATCTATCGACTCGCGCGGGCGTGCTCAAGGGTGGCGAGAGCGGTGCGACCGTCGTGCCGGGCAAGCTCGACGATAGCGTGCTGTACACGATGCTGCACGAAGGTTTGATGCCGCCGCCGGGCAAACCGCGACTGAAGCCCGAGCAGGTCGAACTGTTCGCCACGTGGATCAAGTCCGGTGCGAACTTCGCCGAGTCCACCGCGAGTGCCCCGCCGCCGGTCGAACAGCTTTCGCAACATGACATCCTGCCGATCTTGCTCGTGCGCTGCACCGTGTGTCACGGCCGACGCACCCAAGAGGCGGGCCTCGATCTGCGCACGAAAGCCACGATGCTCAAAGGTGGCAAGT
>JAEUIL010000859.1 GCA_016794255.1 Planctomycetaceae bacterium
ACGGTAAGGTGTACTTGCTCAACGATGAGGGTAAGTTGTCGGTCATCAGTGCCGAGGCGAGTTGGACCACGCTACACTCGGCCGACTTCGGCGAGCCGACCCATGCCACGCCCGCGATCGCCGATGGCCGGATTTATCTCCGCACGGCGAGCAAGCTGTACTGTTTTGCCAAGCAGAAGTAGACCTTGCCCCGTTGCTCGCGGCCACGAAAAAAGCCTCCTGATGAGGAGGCTTCTTAGGGCAGCGATGAAATCTTCAGGGACTGCACATGTCCGACAGGTAACGTGCGTTACGCACAGTCGGCCAACAAGGGCGAATCAGGTCGCGACGCCGACGACTGGGCCTGTTCGGCCTCGAGCTTGCGTCGCAACTCATCGCGATGGATCGGAACATCCGGCGGAGCGTCGAATGCTAACCGCACTCGATCTCCGCTGATATGCACCACGGTCATCGTGATGTTCGAACCGATCTGAATCTTCTCTCCGCGCTTTCGGCTTAGCACTAACATGGCGAATCCTTTCTGTTGCACCCGGCAACTCCATTTTCTTTCCCCGCCCCATTGTTGCGCCCAGGGCAAGTCGGGACGATGCTATTTCCAATGAATTCTCATTTAGATTTCATTGCTGTCACGCTGCTACCCGGGTGCTCGACCGTTGGCTCCTGACGGCCCGGCAAGGGTTGCCCCGGGGGAATGACCTCGACCCGGTTGGCGACTTGTTCGACCCCCGGCACGCGCGACACCACGGTCTGAGCCAACTGCTTCAAATAGAACGTCGGGACTCGACCGCGGATCGAGAGCACCCCTTCGTGATAGTCGCAACGCAACTGTCTTAGGGGCAAATACGGACTACACAACAACGCGGCCTGGGCTTCGTCGATGGTCGGTTGCCACGGCGCGACATACGCCTTGCTGTCGCCCTGGGTTCCTGGCGTCGAGTCGATGCGACCCTCATTCACGATTGCCATACGTGAGACTCTCCCTGAAAAAGACACGTTTCATCCCTGAAGCCATGGCGCAGCAAGTGCCGAGCCAAGCTTCAAATACACTCACGATCCGATCGATGGGCGGCGTCTCATCACCACGCTTTCCTCAACCTGGGCCCGTGAGTGGAGGCGAGCAATCACCGGGTTGGGTCACCGCGGACGATTGAACACTCACTGCCAGTCCGGTGGTTCGGACGGGCCGCTGCGTGGGGTCGAGCCTAGCGATTCAGGGTCGTGAATTCGCTAAGGCTCGGGCAGCGGCGAGCAACGGTCTGACGACTCGTTACTCGTTGTATTAGCCAAGCTAATGAGCTTGAGAAGCGACAATCAAGAGTAGTTGGCAAATCTTTCGCGAATGTCTCGGTTGCTGTGCAGCACCGCTAGCATAGCCGGCAGAGCTCTCATCGTAGTCTTCCCATGAATAAACTGAATACTTATCGCAGTACGCACAAAAGATCGTCGCTGGACAGTTGCGTAATGTGTCAGTGCGACACAAATGGGCGGAAAAGGACTCATCATAAGAACTGGGTTGAGTACGTCCTAAACGGCATTTCCAGCTTAAGCTCGGCGTTTGGCGGGAATAGACATGCTGGCATCGGAATTGCCCGCTACGATGAGAGAGTGCTGTTCACGCCACCAAGTTGGGAGTCCGCATCATGTCGCTCTATCAAAGAATCCTGTGCGCCATCGATTTTTCACCGACTTCGGACAAGGCGCTCGCGGTCGCTCAGCGATTGGCGTCCGAGAGCGGTGCCGAACTGCTCTTAGTTCATGCGTTTGACTTGCCCGAGAAGTTCACGATGCAGGGACAGACGCATCCGCATGACCCGGCTGTCGAGCAGCAGCTTCAGGCGTTGTCGGTCGACCCGAAGTTGAAAGTCCAACGGCTGCTCCACGCCGGCCCGTCGGGCCATGTCGTCTGCTGGGTCGCTCAAGAGCGGAGTTGCGATCTGATCGTCGTCGGCACTCACGGCCGGACCGGTTTGAAGAGCGTGCTGCTCGGCAGCGTCGCGCAACAGGTGCTCCAGCACGCCCCGTGTCCCGTGCTCGTGGTTCGCAATCGCGCCGCTGACGAAGCTCCGCTCCCTGAACCGCATGTCGTGCCCCTCAAACCGCCGCGGTTCATGTAACAAGGCCTGACTATTGCTCTGTAAGTGCTTAATCGCCAGCAGCTTGCGACGATCTGCCGAAACTTCGTACAGAGCTTGGGGAGCGAAATACGATAACTGTACAAATGCACCTTGATTCTGTACGCGCGTACATTATAGTATGAGCAGATGGATCGTCGCTTCTGCAACTTCCTCAGGACTCCGCCACCATGGCTCCGCTCGATACGCTGACTCCGCGTCAGCTTGAAGTTTACGAGTTTATTCGCGAGAAGATTCGGTCTCGCGGCTATGGTCCGACGGTCCGCGAGATCGGCACCCAATTCGGCATCGCCTCGCCCAACGGCGTCATGTGCCATCTCAAGGCACTCGAGAAAAAGGGCCTGATTACGCGGGAAGCGAACATGTCCCGGGCAATTCAGCTGTCGACCGAGTCGGTTTCGGCCCCAACCGGCCTGCCGCTGCGAGGACAGATTGCGGCTGGCATGCTTCACGAGGCGGTCGAAACCAACGAGTTTGTCGACTTTGGCGAACTATTTGCGGGTGATGACCTGTTCGTGCTGCTGGTCAAAGGCGACTCGATGATCGAGGACCAGATCGCTGACGGCGACTACGTCGTCATTCGCCGGCAAGAGACT
>JAEUIL010000894.1 GCA_016794255.1 Planctomycetaceae bacterium
ACACGCGGTTGGCTGACGATCCCAACGGGTTCAATCCGGCGAGTGTCTCGTCGCTGTTGCAACTGATGCTCGGCGCATTGCATCCCGGGCGACAAGGGAACGTGCTGCAAAGTCGGCTCCGCTACTTCGACCCGCTCGCGCGGCGAGCCGGTGTGCCGGCCGATGTGGCGGCGCTCGTGGATCATATGACGGCGGATGAAATTGGCGTGACGCTCGTGAATGTGAGTCAGCTCGAGCCGCGGACCGTGATCGTACAGTCGGGCGGCTACGGCGAGCATCAGTTCGTCAGCGCTCAGCTCGACGGCGGCGAGGTTCAGCCGATTGACGCAGCGACGGTGACGGTTGAACTCGCCCCCGGTGCAGGTCGACGGTTGCTCTTCAAGCAACGGCGGTTCGTGAATCGCCCGACGCTCGCATTTCCTTGGCAACGCTAGAAGTTATGTCCACAGTCCGGCGATCGGCGTTCCTTTTTCGAGAATCGGCATCGGACGACCGAGTGCTTGCATCGTGGTCGAGGATGGGTCGAAGCCGAGGTGCTTGTAGATCGTGGCCAGCAAATCCTCGGGAGCCACGCGACGTTCGACGGGCGCAGTGCCACGTGAGTCGGTGGCACCGATGACTTGACCCGTGCGAATGCCGCCGCCAGCGATGAGGAAAGAGCCGGCTTGGGGCCAATGATCGCGTCCCGGTTGGATCGTGCCACCAAGGTTGCTGCCATTACCGGCTCCCGTGCTAACCCCCGGATTGATCTGCGGCGAGCGACCAAACTCACCCGCCAGCACGACCAGCACGCGGCGATCAAGACCGCGTTCGTACAAATCTGTGATCAACGTGGTTACCGCCTGATCGACATACGGCGCACGATATTGCAGCGCGTCGAACACATGGTGATTGACGGCGTGATCGTCCCAGTTGCTTACACGACCGCACAAGGGACCATCGAGCTGCGTGGTGATGATCTCGACGCCCGCCTCGACCAACCGGCGAGCGAGCAAACATTGCTGACCCCAGGCATGCATGCCGTAGCGTTCGCGCACCGCGACCGGTTCTTGAGCAATATCGAACGCCGCACGTGCCTCGGGACTGAGCAGCAGATCGACCGCTTGATTCATGTAGTGATCGTGCGACTGCATCACGGCATTGGCGTCAGCACTGGCCCGCAGACGATCAAAGGCCCGGCGAAGATCGAGCCGGGTCTGAATGCGGGTCCGTTTCTCCGTGGCATCGCTCCCC
This sequence comes from Planctomycetaceae bacterium, assembly GCA_016794255.1. Classification (GTDB taxonomy): domain Bacteria; phylum Planctomycetota; class Planctomycetia; order Pirellulales; family PNKZ01; genus JAEUIL01. The sequence goes on from JAEUIL010000894.1 coordinate 1,234, forward strand.
ATCTCGAGCAGTGCAAACTCCGGTCGACTCGGATCGCCCACGACCGGAAAAACCGAGTAGGCTTGGCCCAAGAAGCTCGGCCCAGCGATCGGGATACCGTCGTACTTGTCGATTGGATTGACACCGACATACCGGGGCAACTGTCGTGGCTCACGACCACGGAGCGAATTGGCAACCGTCATCCAATCGGGAGCCCGGGGTAAACGGCTTTCGATGTCGGGCGGGTGCAGATCGCCCGACAGCATGCGGCGCGAACCGCCAAAGTGACCGCCCGAACTGTGAGCAATCGATCGCACGAGCGTATAGCGATCGGCAATCGTCGCCAGTCGCGGCAGCAACTCCGAGATATGGATTCCCGGCACATTGGTGGCGATCGGAGCAAACGGACCGCGGAACTCAATCGGCGCGTGCGGCTTGGGATCGAACGTCTCGAGATGACTCGCACCGCCGCGCATCCAAACCAAGATCACAGCCGTGCGCTGACGGTCGTGCGGCGCAGCCGCGGCACGCAACCGCAACATGTCGGCCAGCCCCAGACAAGCAAACCCGCCCAGACCAATCCGCAGCAACTCTCGTCGTGGTATTCGCATGAGCGCGCGTCCTTATTTCATTGCGAGCGGATGATGTTTCACAAACTCTCAACGCTTATCGCCGACAGGCAAACTCGGCGTGGCCCGCTAGCTCATTTATCTGAGCATGTCGGGGGCGCTAGGTCAAAATTTCCTTGACGACACGTCCCTTCACGTCGGTCAGGCGGAAATCGCGGCCGCCATAGCGATACGTGAGCTTCTCGTGATCGAGCCCGAGCAGATGCAAGATCGTGGCGTGCAGATCGTGGGTGTGCACCTTGCCGTCGATCGCTTCGTAGCCGTACTCGTCGGTCGCGCCGTGGACAAAGCCCGCTTTGACACCGCCACCGGCGAGCCACATCGAATAGCCTTTGTTGTTGTGACCGCGGCCGTCGGTCGTGGCGTCGTCGGGAGTCCGGCCGAACTCGCCACCCCAGACAACGAGCGTGTCGTCGAGCAGGCCACGTTCCTTCAAATCGTCGAGCAGCGCCGCGATCGGTTTGTCGATCGCCGTGCAGTTCTTCGGCATCAACGTGTTCAGAAAGCCGTGGTGATCCCAATCGGTGTGCGTGACTTCGATGAACCGCACGCCCGCCTCGGCAAACCGCCGGGCCAATAAACATTGCCGACCAAATGTCTCCTCGGCGTTGTATTTAGCAATCGTCGCTTTGCTTTCGCTGGCAACGTCCATCACCTTCGGCAACGCGTCTTGCATGCGAAATGCGAGTTCGTAAGACTCGATGAGCCCCTCGACACGCGCATCTTCGCCCTGCTTGAGCAAGTCGCGATTCATCGCTTGCAACAGATCGAGTTGCTGGCGTTGACCGTCGGCCGTCAAACGCGGGTTGGTCAGATTGCCGATTGTGGGATTGCGACTGGGGCGATTCGCATCGCCGAGCAAACTCGCCGAGTACGCCGCGGGCAGGAACGCGCTGGAGTAATACCGCAGACCGCCGAGCGATGTGAGCGGATTGATCGAGATGAAACCGGGCAGGTCCTGGTTCTCGGTCCCCAAGCCGTATAAGGTCCACGAGCCGAGCGAAGGGCGAATGAACTGAAAACTGCCCGTGTGCATTTGCTCCAAAGCTTGCGGGTGGTTTTCGTTGTCGGTGTGCATGCCGCGGAGCACGCACAGTTTGTCGGCCTGCTTGGCGGTCTCGGGCAGCAGGTCGACCACTTCCAAACCACTCTCGCCATGCTTGTTGAACTTCCACTTCGAGCCGAGCAGCTTGGCGTTCTTGTTCCGGCCCGGCTTGCCGGTATCGGCGAGCAATTTCGGCTTGGGATCGAAGGTCTCCATGTGCGACGGTCCACCGCGCATGCAGAGGAAGATGACGCGTTTGGCCTTCGGTGCGAAATGCGGCTTTTTCGGCGCGAGCGGTCCGGCGGGCTGCGAGCTTTTCGACGACTCTTCCGCAGCCGCTTGAGCGGTAATGCCGGCCAGGGCGGTGTAGCCGAAACCAGCCGAGACTGAGCGGAGCATTTGACGACGAGAGAAGGGCATGGGATTCATGATCGATGAGCCCGCGAAGGCGTGGTTATTTCACGTATCGGAATTCTGCCGAGGCGAAAATGATCTGACAGAAACTTGTCCACCGTTCGAGTCGCAATTGCTCGGCGGTCGGTGGCGTTTTGACTTTGGCATCCGAAACCAATGACTCGGGACTGCTCAAATACTGCAGCGCACGATTCACCTCGGCAGTCGTCGCCTCGCGCGCGAACGCCCGTCGGTAAACACTGGCGACCCGGCCGGCGTCATCAAGTGCCGCGTCGCTCAACAATCGTTCACCGAGCGCTTTCGCTTGCGAAATCACCCAGGCGTTGTTCATCAAGTACAACGACTGAGCGGGGACGATGCTCTCCTCACGCACCGAGGTCGGTCGATCGGGCGAGGCAAAGTCGAACAATTGGAACATCTCGGGCAGCACGCCCCGCACCACCGGCAGATACACGCTCCGCTCGCGATGCTCGATCTGCGCCGGCAAGAACAACGGCTGAAACGTCCGGTACTCGTCTTCGCGGTACGGGTTGAACTTGGCCAGAAATGTTTGCTCCGGCAGCGGTGGCGCTTGATCCAAAGTCCCCGCCACTTGCATGATCGCGTCCCGCAATACCTCGACTTCGACGCGACGTGGTGGCCGATAGGAGAGGTAAACGTTGTCGGGATCGGGAGCAAAAGCGGAAAGCTGAGAGCTGAAAGCTGCGCGGTCGCGAGTGGTGTCTTGGTTCAGCTTTCCGCTTTCTCCCTGTCGATACGTGCGGCTCAACACCAGTTCCCGCACCAGCCGCTTCGTCGACCAGCCGTGGTTCATGAATCGCACGGCCAAGTGATCGAGCAACTCGGCGTGCGACGGCCGAGCGCCGTTCACGCCAAAATCATCAGGGGTGGTCACGAGCCCACGACCGAACAAGTGTTGCCAGATGCGGTTGACATACACCCGGGCGGTGAGCGGATGACGGCGATCGGTCAACCACTCGGCCAACTCTAACCGTCCGCTGCGATCTTTCGCGATCGGCTGGTTCGGCGACCACGACACGACTTGCAACGTGCCACGCGGCACAATGTCGCCCAAGTTCAGCGTGTCGCCGCGAACGTGAATTTTGCAATCCTCGATCTGTCGCCGCTCACGGGCTCCCATCGCCCAGCCGGGCATCGGCGGCGCGTTGTCCATCGCCGTCTGCAAAGCCGTTTCGTGTGCCTTGACCTTCACATCCCAATCTTTGATCTCAGCTTCCATCTGGGCGATGTCGGCTTCAAACTCCGCTTTATCCGCGCCGGGCTTTTGCATGTCGAGCTTGGCAGCCGCGACACGACGCACGATCCGGTAGCGATCCGAACGGGCCGTGTTTTGAGCTAGGTTCAACTCTTGCAGCTTGGCAAAGTACGCGAGGCCCGAGGGACCGAGTCGCTCGGCATCGGGACCGATCGGTTGCAAGTCGGTGTGATGGTAGGCTGTTGCTTTAATGCCGCGCGGACCATAGCCGTACAGCGGTTCCGTGCTGCGAAAAATTCCCGCCAGGGCATAGTAGTCGGCCGTCGGAATCGGATCGAACTTATGATCGTGGCAACGAGCACAGCCGACCGAGAGCCCCAGTACCGAGCGACCGACGAGCTCGATTTGCTCGTCGATCACATCCATGCGAAACACCTCGGGCTTTTGCTCCTCGAACGCCTTCGAGCCGAGCGCCAGATAACCGGTTGCCACGCGCTGTCGATCGCGCTGTTCGCGGCTCTCGGCGGGCAATAAATCGCCGGCCACCTGTTCACGTACGAACTGATCGAACGGCACATCACGATTGAACGCGTCGATCACGTAATCGCGATAACGCCAAGCATGGTAGTAATAGACGTTGCGATCACGACCGTTGCTGTCGGCATAGCGAACCACATCGAGCCAGTGTCGTCCCCAACGTTCGCCAAAGTGCGGCGACGCGACGAGGAAGTCGACGAGAGCTGAAAGCTGAGAGCTGAAAGCTGCGCTGTCGCGGGTGGTGTCTGGGTTCAGCTTTCGGCTTTCAGCTTTCAGCTTTTCCCCCGTCAGCTTTTCTTCCCATTCGTTCAACTGCTCCACCGTCGGCGGCAGTCCGATCAGATCGTAGAACAACCGGCGGATGAGCACGCGTGGCTCGGCGTCGGTGGCGGGAGTGAGTTGCTGCTCGCCGAGCTTGGCCAGAATGAAATGGTCAACGGGATCGCTGGGCCAAGTTGCGTCTTTAATCGCGGGCAGCGGCGGATCACGCGGCGGGATGAACGACCAGAAGCGACGCCCCTCGTCGATCGACATGCCACGCTTGACTGCGACCGACTCACCTTCGCGCGGATCGAACGCTCCGTCGGCGATCCATTTCTCGAAGTCGGCAATGACCGCCGGGGGCAACTGCTCGCCCGGCGGCATTTCGAGCCCATCGAACTTGAGTGCATCGAGCAGCACACTCTCGGCCGGTTTGCCGGGGACGAGCGCCGCGCCGCTTTCGCCTCCCTTGAGCAGCCCGGCGCGGGTATCGACTGCGAGCGCGGCTTTGAGCTTGCCCAGCTTGGCGGCCTCGACCGAGTGGCACGAGTAACAATGCTCGACGAGCACCGGGCGAATTTTCTTCTCGAAATGTTCCAACCGCGGATCGGCGGCCACCGCGCGGTCCGTTACCGCGAGGCACAGAACACCGAGTGAAACCACGAGCGCAACGTATGACGAACCGCTGGGCATGATGAGCACGGAGGGCAGGAACAAAGGCGGGGCGACCCCGGCCGAAAAAACCGGCCTTGGTCAAACATCGGCGATCTTCGATGATATCCTGAACCGGCCCGTGGAACAATTGCAGGCTCGCTCATTGAATCCAATCGTAAGGTGACGCGAGTCCGCGAGGTCTACGCGGCAAATGACGAATGCCAAAATCTGAATGACGAAAGAATGTCGAATTCCGAATGACTAATCGGCCTTAAACATTCGTCATTCTTGCTTCCCTCGGCATTCGTACTTCAGCATTCGTCATTCCCACCTCACCTACTCACTTACTCACCCACTCACTTCTTCCCCCACCATGCCCCGTATCCTCATCGCCGAGTGCATCCACGAAATCTGCTCGTTCAATCCGGTCCCGACGCGTTATGAAGACTTCTTCGTCCACACGCGCTCGGCGATGCTCGATTATCATCGCGGCATCGGCAGCGAGATCGCCGGCGCGTTGCAGGTCTTCGGCCAACGTCCGAGCACGACCATCGTGCCGACCTTCAGCGCCCGCGGTATCACCTCGGGCGGCACGATCCCCGCAACGGACTTTACGCGGCTAGCTCAAGAGCTGCTCGCCGAGTTGCAAGCGGCGGGGCCGGTCGATGCGGCATACTTCGCGCTCCACGGAGCGATGGCTGCTGACAACGAGCAAGATCCCGAGGGCTATTTCTTGGCCGAGGCGCGTCGGATTCTCGGGCCGAAAATCCCAATCGTGGCGTCGTTCGATTTGCACGGCATCTTGACCGATCGCATGCTCGAACACTGCGACGCGACGGTGGTGTATCACACGTATCCGCACGTCGACTTCTTTGAGACGGGTGTGCGAGCGGCGGAGTTGTTGTTGCGATTGATCGACGGTCAGATTCGGCCGGTGACCGCCAAGGTCGAGATTCCGGCGCTGGTGCGCGGCGATGAACTCATCACCGCGACGGGCGTGTTCGGCCAGCGGATTCGCGAGGCACAACAGATCGAGCAACGTCCCGGCGGTCTGGCGGCGGGCATGTTCATTGGCAATCCGTTCACGGATGTTCCCGAGCTGCGGTGTTACAGCGTGGTGACGACCGACAACGACCCGGCGCTCGCCGAACGCGAGGCACTCGCGCTGGCCAATGCGTTTTGGCCCGAGCGGCAGAAGATGCAGGCTCGGCTGACGCCACTCGACGAAAGTGTGCGCCAAGCCGCCGAGTTACCCGGCACGGTGGCGATGGTCGATGCGGCTGACGCGACCAGCTCGGGTGCCTCGGGCGATAGCAACGCGATTCTGCGGCAGTTGATTGCGGCCGGCTACTCACGTCGGGTATTGATTCCGATCGTCGATGCGCCGGCGGTCGAGGCGGCGTTCCAGGCCGGAGTTGGTGCGACGATCGAAACGACCGTCGGCGGCACGCTCGATGCGCGGCGATTCCAACCCCTGCCGGTTCGCGCCACCGTCCGGATGCTCTCTGACGGCGTGTTTCGCAGCGAGTCGTTCAATCAACTCTGGCGATCGGGTCGCACCGCCGTGCTGGAGTCGAGCAACTTCACGATCGTCGTTACGAGCCGACCGGTGCATCTGTTTGATCGCTCGTTGTTCTATGCTCACGGACAAGACCCGGCCGACTTCGACTTGGTCGTGGTCAAGTCGCCGCATTGCCAGCATCACATGTACGCCGAGTGGTGTACACGCCTGATCAACGTCGATGCGCCGGGCTCGACCAGCGCCAACTTACCCACGCTCGGTCACACAATCTGCCGCCGGCCCATCTTTCCGCTCGACGGCAGCCCCGAGTTCACGCCCCGGGCGAAGTTGTTCAGGCGCGGTTGATCGGGGTAGCGGGAGAGGTGTCGGCGCGAAACCGCAAGCGAGCCACGACATCGTGCGTTGCGACGCGGCTAAACACTTACTCACCCACTCACCTCTCTATTTAACCGCTTGCTGCACGTTGATCAAAAACTCGCGATACTCACGATCCAGCGTTGGATAGTCGCGGGTGGTCAGTTCGCGGAGCGTGAGTGACGAGTCCCGCGCGTGATAAATGCGCGTGAGATACTCGACGGTTGCATCGCGATACGCGCCGCCGTTGTGCTCGAGCAGAAAATAGGTTTGGCCCGCGGCTTGGCTGTAGAGCTTTTTGATCTCGGCGTGTTTCTGAAAGTCGAGCATCCCCATCGCGACCGTTTCACCGAACGGCACATAGAACTCGTCGCGCAACAGCCGGATGCGAGCGTCGTTCAGCCGCACCGCGCCAAGCCCGCCAAGGCGAAAGAAGCCGTTGTGCTCGCTGAGTGATTCGAGATAACAGGCGATTCCCTCGATGATCCAGAAGTTGGTCTTTTGACCGACGAGCGACCGGCCCGCACGACGTTCGGCGAACAGTTGATGCGTCGCTTCGTGATAGATGTTCGAGTAATCGGCCAGGCCATGATAGAGATAGGCCCGACGTTTGTCGTTGTCGTAGTAGCCCGTGGTGTTGGCGATCCACGGCTGCTCATCTTTCAATGCCTCGACATACTCGGCTTGATTGCGGAAGTACCAGATCTCATGTCGCGGCGGCAGCTTGCGCGGCGCGGTCTTGCCGTCGAACCACGATTTCAATTCACGCTCATCGGCCAGGAACGTGACAAACAACGCGTGCCACGCTTGACTCAGTTTCTCAAGTTCGACGGCCAGCTTGGCACCGGCTTCGAGGCTGTGATTCGTGCGGATCACGAAGTGCTCGGTGATCAACTCCCAACCGCGATCGATGCGACTGCGGAACTCGGCTTCTTCGGCCGCGGTCATCCATTTGCCGCGATACAGGCGTTCGCCTTGCTCGTAGCGAGCCAGCTCGGCTTGCGGCAGCCAGCCAAAACGGTCGCTCCACCGCTGGCCCGACTTGGCCTTGTTCAACTCAAACGTCGTGAGCCAGCGATCCTCATAGCGTTGAAAGCCGAGCGTGTATCGGGCCGCGGCGTGATCGGGATTCTCGCGCAACGTTTCGTGTGCCCACAGCCAAGCGAGCGATGGCCGTTTGGCTTTCAGCGCCTCTTTGGCGAGCGCGAACAGAGCGTCGGCCTGAGCGTGGCGAGCGGCGCGGAATTGCTCGTCGAACGTAAGTGCGGGACCGACCGCGGTGCTGTCTTTGGTGACGCTCGCGGCGGCCGGGACGATCGCCAACTGGATCGAGAACGGCGGCGTGGGCGTGACCCAATCGCGGGCTTGGGCCGCATGGGATTTGAGACCCGCACGTTCGGCTTGATCGGCGATCACCGTCAGCTTGGCTCGATACGCCTCGTCGAGCGCGCGGCGATCATCGAGCACATCGGCCGCCGCAACGCATGATAGAACCGCGCTCCACACGGCGACGCACAGAGCGCGTGTCGTTAGCCTCGAAGCCCGGTTGTCGCGACGCAAAGCAGAATCCTCGTCAAGCCACGATCGTCTCTCGTTCCGCAACGATCGATTGTACACGCGTGGCGCGCCGAGTCGAACGTCCTGTGCGTAATGGTTTCATTTGACCGAATGGTGTGCCATGTCCACGTCCGCGTGGGCATGTTTTCCCTGTGAAAACTCATGTCCACGAAGACGTGGACATGGCACGCATCATCAAACGGTATCACCATCTGCTAAGCGGACTGCTCGGCCTCGATCGCCGCGTCGTCCGCCACCGGATCCAGGATCGACTCGACCGCCTCGATGCCGTGTCCCACGTGGACAAACACTCGATTGCGCCCGGCGGTTTTGGCTTGATACAAGGCGGCGTCGACGCGTTCGAGCAGCATCTGAGCCGTCTCGGCCTGAGTAACAATCGCCACGCCACCGCTGACGCTAACCTTCAGCTTGCGTTGGACCAACTGTCGCACGCGCTCGGCGAACACGCACGCACCGGTGAGCTCGGTTTGCGGCATCAGCACGACAAACTCTTCGCCGCCATAGCGCGTGACCACGTCGGTATCGCGGGCTGTGCCATCGATAGTTTGTGCGACGTTACGCAAGATCTGATCGCCCGCGACGTGGCCTTGCTCGTCGTTGATCTTCTTGAAGTAGTCGATGTCAAACATCGCCAGCGAGAACCGCAGATCGTAGCGATTGTGCAAGGCGACGAGCTGTTCGAGCGAATCGTCGAGCGACTTGCGATTGCAGATGCCGGTGAGCTGGTCGGTGCGGACCTCGACAAACGACAGCAGCCCATGACTTTGGCGACGGATTTGATCGTAGGCCTTGGCCAGATCGGTGGCCAGGACCATCGTCGGTCCCAAGATATCTTCAGCTTCGCGGCAAACCTCTTGCAGTCCGATGTCCTGACCACGCTTGGCTAGATCCGAGATGCGGGTCTTGAACCGGTTCACGCTCGTGTGATGCCGCGCGAGACTCTTACGCACCTCACGGGCAATGGTCTCGAGCTCCTTGGCAATCATCTGCGCCCGTTTGATTTCGCGGCGCGATTGCAGATCGCTCTGGACGACTTCGACCTTCTGCCAACGACCGACCAGATAGCCGATCACGGCCACCACGGCGAGGCTGAACGTCGTCGGGAGGCTGACCAGAGTGATGTCGAAACTGAGCAACACGGACATGATCGTCGATCTCGGCGCGGTTGGGCGAAGTCGTCGGAACTGCGAAGCCTGGGGCGAGCGGAAGTCGGTGCGATCTAGCGGACCCGCATGCTACGCATGCAGAGAGCGCCGAACACGGCAAAGGCCGCGAGGACGAGGCCCCATTCTTTGCGACCGAAGCCGAGAATCGTGTGGTTGTAGGCTTGGTAGGCATGCGACATGCCCACGCCGAGCTGTTCAAACAGGTAAGGAATCACGGCCAGAACCTCGCAAATGCGCGAAATGCACCCGATGGACCAATACTCCGGGAAAAGTCTACGTCACGGATTACGGCCACGTCGGCCGCAAGTGGGGATCGCGGGGCAGAATGTGCCGAGAAAATGGGTAGTATCGGCCACTTGCGAGCGGTCGAGCGTGAGATATAATTTGGGACTCGCCTGATGAGGGGACGTAGCTCAATTGGTTAGAGCACTGGACTGTCGATCCAGAGGTTGCGGGTTCGAGCCCCGTCGTCCTCGCTTGCAGAATCCTCGGTGAAAACGCTGTTTTTTCCGGGGATTCTTTCGTTTTGGGCGCTCTCACCGCTCGCTGATTCCAACCCAATTCGGGACAACTCGGGACAGCAAATACCCAAATTTTGCGCAACAGGTGGTGCAACAGATTTTGCCCCCGCCTGATCGTCCGCCAGTGAGACCACTGGATTGACCGGGCAACGGCTCCGGGCACCCTCCGTGCCCGTCGCGCGGAGCTTCTCGGCGGTCGGTTCTGGCGAAGGAACGGGCGGCAGCGAATCGAGGGCCGTGGCCAAGTCGCTCACGACCGAATGAGTGTACCGGTCCATCGTGAGCGTGATCGTCGAGTGACGGGCGAGACTCTGGGCGGTCTTCGGGTGGACACCACCGCGGGCGAGGTTCGTGATGAACGTGTGCCGCAAGGCGTGGAAGTCGATCACTCGGCCCGACTCGTCGGCATACGCCAGGAAGGAGGATCGTTTCCGCTCGGCGCGGTCGCTGTCGTTTGCTGCCTCTTCGATCCACTGTTGCCGCGCGGCTTCCAAGTCGCCCCGCAACATCTTGGCCGAACGCTCAACCCAAGTGCCGGGCCACAGGTGAGCGCCGGCTTGCGCGGCATCGCTCGCGGGTTCCTTGCCCTTCCTGGTGTCTCGCGAAGCCAATCGAAGAATCTGCCGGCTCTCATTCTGTAGCTGCGACAGCGCCGGGCGAAGCATCTCAACGATGTCAACACGCAACGGCAACACGTCGCGCCGGCGGTGCTTCGAGTATGCGGCCTCGAGTGTGACGCTCGGCACCTCTGCTTCGAGGTCAAAGCTGCCGACGGTGAGGCTCGCGAGTTCGCCGGCACGTAGACCGGTGTTCGCTGCGAGCAAGTAAAGCAACGCGCGATCGGCACCGGTGAGACCACGGAACTCGGAACCGGCGCTCGCCGCGTTCACCAATCGCGCGAGCTCGTCCGCACTGAACGCGCGCCTTTCACGCCGGACATCGGCCCGAGCGTTCAACCGCTGCAACGAGACAAACGGGTTCTCGGGCAAGCGACGATCACGTACGAGCCACGTGCCAAACTGCTTCGCGACCCCCGAGTAATAGTTCGAAGTCTGCGTTCCCATCTCACCGCGGCGCTGCTCTGCTAGCCAATCGGCAACGCGTGTTGCGCTGAGTTGGTCGAGACGCTTGGCCTTGATGCCGTCGAGCAGTGCGATCAGTCGGCGAACCGCGACCGTGACATACTCCGCGGTGCTGCCCTTCGACTCCAGCGAGCGGCGGAAGTCGGCAACGTGCTGCGATACCGGCAGCTTACGTGCTTCTTCGAAAGGATCCGTTAGGCCGGCCGTCGATCGCTCGGCTTTCTTGATCGCCTCGGCGAGCATCGCTGTTGCAGCTTCTTTGTTCGAGGCAAGCGGCACCCGGTGGATCTTCCCGGTTGCATCACTAAACCGACCGTACCACTTCTCGGCCTTGGTGCGTGTCTTGCGAGCGCCCGGAGTGCCGGCCGGGACAAACTTGCCGTCGAGAACATGACGAGTGATCGTCGGCTTAAAGAGCGAAGCCATCAGAGAGTTTCCTTTGTGCAAACGTCGAGAGTTCGAGGCGGGCGGTTGCACTCGCACTCGCCTCGAACTTCGACAAAGGTGCGGGAATGATATCGGACATCCGCGCATCGTCAATCGACATCGCGCGAACATTTTTTGCCGAAGAACTGGCGACTTAGGATATACCCTAAGCATTACCAAATGCGTGATGATTAACTAAATCTAGTCGGGGTAGTGAATTAGCTATTCAAGATGCAACAATCGTTTCTAAGATGAGGCAGACCAAAACAGTTGCGAGAAATTTCAAAAATGATCGCTCCAAATCTCCACATCGTGAACGAATCATCGCCAGTAGAGACGAAGCTTTGCTGTCGATGCCACGACGAGAAGCCTGTGACCGAGTTCAATTGGCGACGAAAACCGTTCGAGCGTTCGCCGGTCTGTGCTGCTTGCCATCGCGCCGACCATCGCCGGAACCGCGCCAAGAAGCGAGACAACGCGGTTCGCAAGATCGTTGAGTATATGTCGAACGATCGTAAGGAACTGCGCGACGCGTCGTTCCTTGCCGGCATCGTTCGCTCGACGTTGCGGCGAATCGGCGGGGCAACGAAGTTTTGCGACATGTTCAGCGAACTGATTCTGAACGAGCCGAAGCTTCGAGTTCGACTCAAGGCACTGCGTTTCCTTGCGACAATGGCGTGTGCCGCGGACGTTCCGGTCCGCCAGGCGGCGAAGGATCGAGACGAAGAGATTCCCTCGATGCTCGCGGGGCTCGACGAGAAGCAGATTGCGGCTGTTGAGCGTCTCGCCAGCCGGGGCGACCTGTAACGCACGCCAGAGGTCCGGGCGGCGGTGCTTGGCGGTCGACATGGCTCGGGGCTCACGATACGGTCGAGGGGTCTGATGTCGGCCCCTGCGGGCCGAATACCCCAACCCCAGGAAGGGAAGCCTCGGCGCTGAGGTTCCGCTGAAAATCCCCCAGAATTTTCAAAACTTTCATTTGCATCACCCCGAAAGTGACCAGCATGGGTTGACCGGTGACTTTCCGACAGAACTCGTCGATCAATCCGAAGTCGTCAGGCTCGACAATCAATTCCCGCGGGAGCTGCCGAAAGCGAATTTGGTGAACGTCTTCATCGAGAAGTATCGCACCGCAGCCGTCTTGGTCGAGCGCGATAATGAGCCGATCGCTATTCGAGTCGACCAACTCGACACGTTGAAAATTTTCCAGGGGTGGGTTCGAGAACAGTAGGGATTTTAGTTGACGTGTTGAGAGTTTTCGCATGACAAGTCCTTTCCTGTGAATCCAGCGATACTTGATAAAAGGGAGAGGCGAATTGAACGGAACGAACGGAACGATACGGAACCGATTTTCCGGTTAATCTCTTCATGAGGCGATTTTGCCTTAGCAATACGGAAAATTGGTTCCGTATCGTTCCGTGCCTTCCGTAACTCAGTTTTGAGGTTCAGCAGCAATCCCGATTCCGAGATACCACATTCCGTTGTTTCGGACTCGATCAAACCCCCGCTCGGTCATGGCAACACCGAACGCCCTCTGGTTCATGGCACGCTCGCCCCCACGCTCACACCATGCGGCATACTTCCCGTAGAGTTCTCCCGCCCTTGCTCTGTCTCGTTGGTCGACGACGCACTCGCTTTCGATAAAAGCACCTAGAGCGTCCTCCTGAGCTCGGTATTGGCCCGTGGCCGCTTCGACGGCCGATGGCGTGTGTAATCCGGACGAGTGCCAGCTATAGGCCCCGAACACAGCCCAGGCGAGGATGCCCGTGGCTTCCGCTTGGAGCTTATAGCCGAGTTGTCGATCCTCGCGGCCCTCAAAGCTCTGCGTGAACGGAATCAACTTTAAGCGTCGCCAGATCCCGCGGTCGGTTCCACGAATGGCTGGCCGATGATTCGTAGCAAGCCAAATGTGGTGACTCGGCGCGAACTCCCAAAAGTCTTCCCGCATTCGCCTTGCTCGAACGCGATCGCCACCCGTCAAAATCTTCACAGCGTTCTCATTGAGCCTGCCATCTTGGGCAGACTCCAACGCGGCAACGAATCGCCGTCCGTGCAAGTCCGCAACACCGGTCGGGTGTTGTTCGCTCGCGCTGGCCATCAAGAGACGGGGCTCCGCTGTGAGCCCGTAATCGCCACCGGTGACGTGTAGCAAGCTGTTCAGAAAGAGACTCTTGCCGTTGCAACCTGTTCCGTAGCAAATCGGCAGAACGTGCTCAGTCGTGGAACCGGTGATTGAATATCCGACCAACCGGCGAACGAAGTCGATCAGTTCGTGGTCGTCGTTAAATATCTCGCGAACGAATTTACGCCAGAGGGGAGCAGGTGCTTCGGGATCGAATGCATGAGGAACCACGCGGGTAATCAAATCTCCCCTCTGGTGTGATCGCAGTTCCATGCTCCGCAAGTTGATTGTGCCGTTGTGACAGTTCAGCGACCAAGGATCAGCGTCGAGTTGATCGGGGACGATCGGGATTGTCGGTTCACTTCGAGCGAGCTTTATCATCGCTTCGAGACGTCGCTGGGAACCCAATGAGAGCACGAATCGGAATGCGGCCCTGGTTTCTTCTCGATCGTGGGACTCAGCACCCGCGGCAATCTCCGCAAGCAACTCTTCGTTAAGCTGCTTCGCGAGCAACTCGACTTTTCGTTGTCGATCGACTGCCCATCGTGTGCCATCCCACCACAACCACTTTTGCCACTGTTCGCACCACCGCAAATCGTCCTTGAAACGTGCCGCGAATCGCTTGCCGTTCGCAACATCGGTTCGGCCGGCTTCATCCCAAATCGAAAGTGGAGTTGCGATCGGCGGAAAGTCAGAACTGGCTGGCGCTGGATTGGTGGGGCTCGGTTTGTTTGCTGAATCGATGATCGGTTTCAGCTTGTCGCCGGCGAAGGCCTCGACCCAAGGCAGTGCGTTATCGAGAGCGTTTTGGAGCAACGCCTTGCCGCCGTCCATCGCGAGAACGTCTCGACAATCGGCCCCATGCTTTGGCACGACCTCGACTGGCAAAGTGACGACGTAGGTTTCGATGCCGGCTGCGTGCAGACGCTGAGCGGTTTTGTGGTTCCCAATTACGCTAGCGAAGTCCCCGTCGAGAACGAGCGTCGTGCGGCAGCCAGCGAGCATTGGCTCGAAATTGATGTTGGGACAATCACACCCCGGCAGCCCAATTGCACTCAGGCCAAATTCGCCGGCGAGAACGCAAGCATCTTTAGCGCCTTCGACAACATGCCAACTTTCGCCCGGCTTCGGCAGTCGCGGCGTGGTCCAATCCTTCCACCCCAGGGGTTGCGGCAGAAACAACGATTGCGAGTCACCTTCTCGCCAAACGCCTTTCCGCAGCGTCTTGTTGAGCTTTTCCTCCAAAGTCGGATTGTCCGCCCAAACCTTAAACAGCGCACGATACTCGCCGGTTGGACTGTACGCGGGGATCTTCAGGCACGCGCCACCGTGGCCGTCGGCCGATGCCATCGCTCCGTATCGCACGAGCCAAGCCGGGTCAGCGATTTTCTTTTCAGAAGCCACACGAGCGAGCACCTCGGCAACTGCTGTCATCTGATCGACACCAGGGTGAGTGATTGTTTTCTCGCCGGCGGATTCCTTCCCTGGGGTAGTTGATTTATCGTCAATCGTCGCCGTCATGGCTTGTGACTGTCCTTTCTTCTTCAGCTTCAATTTCGTTTTTGCTTGTGCGACAAACTCGCCGACATCGACCATCAGCGCGCGAGCGGCGGTCTTAT
>JAEUIL010000902.1 GCA_016794255.1 Planctomycetaceae bacterium
TTGATCCGAAACCCGTTTTGTTCCTTGGTTGGCGAGAGACACTTCCATGATCCGCACGTTGCAACAATTGAACTGGCCGAGATTCGTGGCGTGGTCCACGTTGTGGTTCGTCGCGCTGGTGCCGGGTTTCGCCAGTGCCGACGAGCCGCCGAACTTGCCTGCCGCCGAGCCCACACTCGCGGCGGTTATGCCGGCTGGTTTGGCACGCGGATCGAGCGTGGAAGCGACCGTCGAAGGGACCAATCTCGCGGCGGTGCAAGCCGTGCGGATCAGTGGTCGCGGCGTGCAGGCTGAACTCGTGCCACCCGTCGCGGGTCGCAATCCGAGTCCGCGACAGGTGACCGTCAAACTCACCGCCACGGCCGACGCTGAGCTCGGCCTGCATGAGTTGCGATTGGTCACGCCGAGCGGCACGTCGAACGTCTTGCGGCTCGTGGTCGGCACGTTGCCCGAGGTGAACGAAGTCGAGCCGAACGAGACCGCCGCAGTCTCGCAGCGTTTGTCGCAATTGCCGCTCGTCGTCAACGGCGCGATCAACCGCGGTGAAGATCGCGATTGTTACCGTTTCACGGCCAAGAAAGGTCACACGATCGTCATGGACCTGTGTGGCCAACGGCTGCATCCGTATGTTGGCAATCAGCGCCCCGGCTGGTTCGAGGGTCTGCTCTCGATCCGCGAGGCGACCGAGATTGGCATCGTGGCCGACGCATTGCTCGCTGTCGAAGCCGTCGTGACGGAAAAGAGTGCAGCTCTCAAACAGGCCAACGCGACCGTGACGGAAGCTCGCAAGGCGACCGAACGTCTGAACGCCAACAAGTCGGCAACCAAAGAACAAAAGGCCGTGGCGAACGACAAGCTTGCCGC
The DNA here is from genome assembly GCA_016794255.1 of Planctomycetaceae bacterium. Classification (GTDB taxonomy): domain Bacteria; phylum Planctomycetota; class Planctomycetia; order Pirellulales; family PNKZ01; genus JAEUIL01. The sequence goes on from JAEUIL010000902.1 coordinate 865, forward strand.
CGCTCAAAAACATGCCAAGCAAATCACCGACGCACTCGCCACCGCTAACGTGCAAGTCGCCGAGTTGAAAGCGAAACGCGATCAAGTGGCGAGCGCCGCGTTCCGGTACTTGGCCTATGCTCAGGATTTCGGCGGTCGCGAAGATCCGCTGTTGATCTTTACCGCGCCGCACGATGGTCAGTACGTGGTCGAGGTGCGGGACGATTTGTATCGCGGCCGCACCGAGTTCAACTACCGACTCACGATCGGCGAACTGCCGTGTGTCACGTCGGTCTATCCGGCCGGTGGCAAGCGCGGGACGACGATCCCGTTGCAAATCGAGGGTGTCAATCTCGACAACCTCACCCAGCGCAACTGGACCTTGGCGGCGAATGCCCCGCTCGGTCAACCGATCTACGAACGAGTCACGAGTGCCCGCGGACCGTCAAACGATTTCGCGCTCGATGTCTCGAACGACACAGAAGTCCTCGAAGCTGAGCCGAACAACGACACCTCGCAAGCCACGCCGATCACGTTTCCGGCGGTGCTCAACGGGGTGATTGAACGCGACGGCGATGCCGATCTCTTCAAGTTCACCGTCGAAAAGAATCAACGGCTCACGTTCGAGACGATTTGCAGCGCGATCGGTTCGCCGGTCGACGCTCGGGTCGAGATCCTCGACAGCCAAGGTCGCCGTGTCAAAGACGGAGACGATCTCAACGGCTATAGCGACACCATCGTGGAACACACGTTCACGACCGCGGGTGAATATTTCGTGCGGATGAGCGACACGCTAGGCGTCGGCAGCCGGCGGCATGTGTATCGCTTGCAGGTGCATCCGGCCCAGCCTGATTTTGCCCTATCGGTGAGTCCCGACACGCCGCGTGTCACCGCCGGGGGCACAGTCGTGATGCGAGTCCGCGCCCAACGCCGCGACGGCTTCAACGGCGATATTCACGTCAACGTCACCAATGCCCCGGCCGGAGCGGTGATCAGCCCCACCGTGTTTCGCGCGGGTCAGACCGAGGCCGTGATGGCCGTGACCATGCCGGCTAGTGCCGCCGCGAGTGTCACGCCGTTGACGTTCGCGGGACAGTCGACGGTCGACGAACAAACCACGCTCAAGCATCCGGCCCAACCGACCGAGGCCGTGCGCTATGTGAACGACTGGCGTTATGTGCCGGTGAACGATGTCGTGCTCAGCGTGCTCCCGGCCGCGCCGGTCACGATGAGTTGGGAACTCTCCACGGCCAAAGTCGTCTCGGGCAAGACGATCGAACTCAAAGTCAAAGCCCATCGCGCTGCCGGTTTCACCGCTCCGGTCCGCATCGTGCTCGACGGTCTGCCGGGACGCGTGAGTGCACCGCCGGTCACGATCGACGACAAGTCGAGCGAAGCGACGCTCGAGATTCGCACGGGCAACGGCACGCCCGCCAGTTTGACGAACGTGATCGCGGTGGGGACCGTGAGTGCTCAAGGGACCACGTTCGTGCAAGCCTCGCCGGTGTTGGCGCTTGAAATCGAGCCCGCTCCCGCGCCAAAGAAAAAATAGCCGGCGTCGCTCAATCATTGGCTTCGTGACAATCTTACTCTGACCAGCCATTTCAGTGGCACGCACCTACGACCGACGGTTATCATGCCGTGGTCGTGCGTCGTGTTTCCAGTCATGGGGTTGGCCGGGTCGAGTTTTGTCATGAATGTTGTGTCACTCTGGTTCGTCGCTCTGTGTGCGATCGTTGTTTCATCGGGCCTCATTGCGGCGGAACCGAACGGCAAGCCGGCCGCGGTGGGTCTCGACCGACGTGTCCCCTGGACCACCTCGAAGATCACCGGCACGCCGACGCCTCCGCCGCCGTATTCGACCGAGCACGTCTTCAAGTCGCTCACGTTCACGCAGCCCGGCGAGCTGGTGGCAATGCCCGACGGCAAAAGTCTGGCCGTGCTCGAAGTCGGCGGGCTGATCTACTCGTTCGCGAATCAGCCGCTGGCCGAGAACGTCGAGCGGCACGAGTTCGCCGATCTGCGTCAGGTGCATCCCGACTTCTATCGCCTGTACGGGCTCGCGTTTCATCCCCAGTTCGCCGAGAACCGCACGTGTTTCGTGTGTTATGTGCTCAAGGGCAAGGTCGAGGGTGGCTCGCGCGTTTCGAAATTTCGCGTCACGAACACCGAGCCGCCCCGGCTTGATCTGGCGAGCGAAGAGATCGTGATCACCTGGGTCGCGGGCGGACACAACGGCGGGCACTTGCAGTTCGGGCCCGATGGCTATCTCTACATCACGACCGGTGACGGCGGCGAGAGTTTCCCGCCCGATGGTCGCAACACGGGGCAAGATGTCAGCGATCTGCTGGCTTCGGTGCTGCGGATCGATGTCGACGAGCGGCAGGGTGAGTTGCCGTATCGCATTCCGAGCGACAATCCGTTCGTCGGGCTGAGCGGCGCTCGCGGCGAGGTGTGGGCGTTCGGGCTGCGCAATCCGTGGAAGATTTGCTTCAACCCGGCGGATGGTTCGCTGTGGACGGGCGACGTCGGTTGGGAGATGTGGGAGATGATCTACCGCATCGTGCGCGGCGGGAATTACGGTTGGAGTTTGGTCGAGGGTCCGCAACCGGTGCATCGCGAACGAACACGCGGTCCCACGCCGATCTTGCCGCCGACCGTGGCCCACGATCATACCGAGGCTCGCTCGATCACGGGCGGTTACTTCTCGATGACCCCGCGACTGCCCGAGCTGCGCGGAGCGTACGTGTACGGCGACTACGTAACGGGCAAAATCTGGGGTGCACGCTACGAGTCGGGCCAGATCACGTGGCGGCAAGAACTCGTCGACACGCCGTTGCAAATTGTCACGTTCGGCCTTGATCACCAAGGCGAAGTTTACATCGTCGATTTTGCCGGCACGCTGCATCGCCTGACGCCGACGGCTCGTCGCTCGGCCAACGCTCAGTTCCCCAAACGGCTCAGCGAGACCGGCTTGTTCGCCGATACCGCGCAGCACATCGCCGCGCCGGGTGTCATTCCTTACAGCGTCAACGCTCAACCGTGGAGCGACGCCACTACGAGCGAACGGTTCGTCGCGCTCCCTGGAGAGTCGCAGTTGGGCACCTTCAAGAAGACCGACGTGCAGATCGGATTCATCGCCGGCGACTTCGAGTTTCCCCGCGATGGCGTGCTGGTGAAGACCGTGTCGATCGAGCTGACACCCGGCGAGCCCCGGTCGCGGCGTCGGCTCGAGACGCAAATTTTGCACAACGATGACGACATGTGGCGCGGTTACAACTACGTCTGGAACGACGAGCAAACCGACGCCGAGTTGATCGACGAAGGACGGGACCGCGTGTTGCAAATCACCGACCGCTCGCAACCAACCGGCCAGCGGCAACAGACGTGGCATCATGCGAGCCGGACCGAGTGCTTACTCTGCCACACGACGCGCTCGGGCACGGTGCAAGGCTTCAAGCCGCCGCAACTTTCGCGGTCGCACAACTACTCGGGCCAAGTCGCCGATCAACTTGCGACGCTCGAACACATCGGGCTGTTTGCTGAGCCGCTGCCCGTGGACCGGACACCGTGGCCCGACCCACACGACACGTCGGCCGATCTCACCCAACGGGCTCGCGCGTATCTGCATGTGAATTGTGCTCACTGTCATCGTCGCGGTGGCGGCGGGAGCGCGGCATTTGACGTGCAATACTCGTTGCCGCTCGCCAAGACGAATTTGATCGGCGCTCGCCCCACACAAGGTACGTTCAACATTCACTCGGCCCAAGTCATCTCGCCGGGGAATCCGTATCAGTCGGTGCTGTTTTATCGGCTCGCGAAACTCGGCTCGGGCCGTATGCCGCAGTTCGGCGCTCACACGATCGATTCGCAGGGCTTGCAATTGCTGCACGACTGGATCGTGTCGCTCGGCGAGTCGCATCGACAACCGTTGCCCACGAACGTCGATCTTGCGCTACTCGACGCTCAATTGTCGACCACCGCGGGAGCGCTCCGCATGGCGGCGGTGCTCAATCACGGCACGATTGACGATGCGGCCCGAGCGGCGATCATCGCGCGGGGGACAAAGCACGCTGATCCGCTCGTGCGTGATCTCTTCGAGCGTTATCTGCCCGAAGAGCAACGCGTGAAACGGCTCGGCACGAGCGTGAAGCCCGACGAGATTCTGAAGCTGCCCGGTGATGCGACACGGGGCAAGCGGTTGTTCTTCGAGACGGCGACGGTGCAGTGCAAGAATTGTCACCGTGTGGGTGAGCAGGGCCGGCTCGTCGGTCCCGACCTGACGCAGATCGGCAAGAAGCTCGATCGCGCGAAGCTGCTCGAGAGCATTTTGGAACCCTCACGGACGATCGAGCCGGCGTTTGTCACGTATCTGGCCGAAACCGTCGACGGACGCGTGCTCAGCGGTCTGCTCGTGCGACGCAACGACGCCGAGATCGTGCTCCGCGACCTTGAGGCGAAAGAGATCACGCTCGCCGCGAAGGACGTCGAGCAGTTCACGCCGCAACAGAAATCGCTGATGCCCGAGTTGCTGCTGCGTGATCTGACCGCCGAACAAGTGGCCGATTTGCTCGCATATCTCGCGACGCTTAAGTAACTCGGCCGGCTATTCCACGGTCAGCCACGTGCTCTCCGAGTGACTGTTGAACTCCGGAGCGTACATGCATTGGATCTCGGCGAGGCCGGTCTGATACTTGCCGCGGTGCTGCACACGCGTCGAGTACTCAAAGACATACACGCCCTTGGGTAGGTAATCGATGAAGAAGTGACTGGCTGTGTCACGAGTCGATTCGTAATAGGCCAGACCGTCTTGATACTTGTACTGGCTCAAGACGTTGACCGGTTCGGTCCCCGAGCCGCGGTAATCTTTGAGATGGACGTATTCCATATCGCGGTCGACACGCAGCTCGACACGCACGACCAATTCATCGCCGACTTTCACCGCACCGGTGACCGGTTCGAGCACGGGACCCGCCTTCGACGGCTGCTTGGTGAACAGCGACTTCTTGAGCTTGAGCGGGGTCCCCTCGTACGGCGTGACCTTGCTCATGTCTTCGAGATACTGCCAGTGTACGCTTCCCCAGGCGACGCCCGGGTCGGTCTTTTTTACCGTGATCTTCGCCAACTCGGGCTTGATCTCGCCACGCGTGAAACGTTGTTCGTAGAAGCCGGTGCCTGCTTCGACCTGTTGCGGCTTGATCGCCTCGCCGCCGAGGGCCACCTCGACGAGCGCGTCGGAAGCGAGCCCGTTCGAGCCGCGTAGCAACAGTGCGTACACGGCGTCGGCCGTCGCCTTGGTCGTCTTCCAGTTCTGCGTCTGCTTTTGCTTGAGCAGCCAGACTTTGCAATCCTCAACCGCTGCGGCATCGCCCGCCACTTCGTCGAACGCTTCGATCATCATCGCTTGCGTCTCGATCGGCGCGTGATACCACCACCACGACAACTCCAGTTCGCGCCAGAACATGCCCAACTCTTCGTTGCTCACCGAGCGTTCCTTGAGCGACTTGACGATCGCTTGAGCCGACTCGTCATGAGCGAAGCGTTTGAGCGCGATCGCCAGATGGGCTTGCGATTGGCGATGGGCCAATTGCAGCCAGTACGTGCGAGCTTGCTTGATCCAGAAGTCGAACGCCTCTTGGTGCTGCGGCTGGATCGGCTTGTCGGTCCGATAAAAACTGCGGCAGTACAGGTAGAGCGCCGCGGTCGTCGAGAGATGGTTCTTCGTCGGATCGCTGTGCTGCAAGATGCGGCGATAGTTTTCTTCCATCCAGGCGTCGAGCCGGTCCAGCGAGCGGATCGCCGGGGCCATGTCGAGCTTGACACCCAGGTGCCGCAAGCGACCAAAGCCGGTCGTGATGTAAAACGTGATGTAATCATTCGCCGGGCCACCGGGGAACCACGGCCAGGCGCCATTCTCCAATTGCTGCTCGGCCAGTTTCTGCATGATCCGCTCGACTTCGCTGTTCAGTCGGTTGTCGTCGAACAGAATCCCCACGTTACGACGGGCCTGGCTTTCATTCTGGGCATCACGCAGCCACGGCGTCTCTTCGATCATCACGGACTTGAGGTCCTGATTCTTCATCAACGGACTTTCGAGGGCCGGTGTGCCGCGCCATTGCTCGAACACGCGATGAATTTTGGGATCGCTTTGGGCAATGTGCCGAGCCAAGGCATTAGCATAGAGCCGATTGAACGACTGCTCGCTGCATTCGTACGGATACTCCATCAGATACGGCAGAGCCATCACCGCATACCACGACGGATTCGAGACCATCTGCACGGTCAGCGATTGATGCCGGAGCGTGTCGGACCCGCCCGACTGGCCCAGCTTCGTAAAGTCGAACTGCTTGGTTTGTGCGCCGCGAATCGGCAGCGGCAACGACTCGGTGACCAGTATGCGGCGCGACAGCACGGGCAAGAAACCCTCTTCGCCATCGCTGAGCCGGCCGGTCGAGCCGACCACGGTGTACTGCAAGAATCCCGCGTCGTCGGGCACCTTCAGCAGCCAAGCGAACGAGCGCGACTCGTTGGCCGCGATGTCGAAGTCGAGTTCGCTTTGCGTGTTGCCCAAAAGCGTATCGACGTTCTGCCCCGTGCGGGCGTCGGTGAGCGTGAGTTTAATTTTACCCGTCTGTCGGCCAGCCGATTGATTGCTGACCTTGGCGGTAAAGGCGAGCGTGTCCCCCTCACGCAGGAACCGGGGCGGATTCGGTTGCACCATGATCTCTTTGGCGGTGACGGTCGTGCCGGTGAGCAAACCGCTGCGCAGCTCGCGATCGTGAGCAAAGCCGAGAAATTTCCACTCGGTGAGCGCCTCGGGCATTTGGAACTCGATCCGCACTTCGCCGTCGGAGTTCGAGATCAAATGTGGGTAGAAGAACGCTGTTTCCTGTAAATTCTTCCGCGGGGCGATTTTCGAGAGATTGGGTTGCGGGCCCGTCGCGGTGCCGCCGACGCCGGCTTGTTGCTTGTCTTGCTCGAGTTCCTTGCGATCAGCCCGGCGAAGTTGCGACTCATCGCGGGCGGCTTTCGCCATCGGTACGGCGTCCATGGCTGCTCCTTCCGCCATCATCGGTGCGGCTGCAGCGGGCATCGCCCTGCCATTGGCGGCTCCCAATGCCAAGCCCCGATTTCGACCGCCACCAAACTGGTAGCCCCACAAGTTCGCGATCAATTCTTGGGGTAGCGCTCGATAGCGATACGAAGCATCCATGTGCCGCGAAGTCCACTGTCCGAGCAGCCACTGCAGGGGATTCGCTTGGTTCTCGAATCGCGACTGCAAGTAGGAATAGTCGTGGCGGAACACGCCGAACGCCCCGGGCCACTGATGCGGCAGATACTGATCGAGCGAGGCGTCGTACATCGCCGCGACCATCTCGGCCACCGCGTGTTTGGCGTTCGGACCGGTCACGACCGCGGTCCACTTCTCCTTTTGGCCCGGCTCGAGTTTCGAGACGAAATGCTCCCACTTGAGTGTGAGTTGCTTGTTGGTCCACGGGACGGTCACGGTGCGCGCATGCAGATAGGCCCGATTTTCCCGGACACGTGTGATCCGCACTTGGAAGCCGCCACGCATCGACTCATCAATGGGCAGTTTGATCTGCTCTTGGGTGCGACCTGTCACGGTCCAATAGCTGCGGAGAATCTTCTGCCGATGCTCAACTTCGACAAACGCGCGTCCTTGCTCGTAGCCGGTGCCCCAGACGCCGACATACTCTTGCCCCGGCTCGTAGGAGGCTTTCTCTGACGCGAACAAGTCGGGGATCTTGATCGCGAGCTTCTCGGCCGCGGGATCGATGACGCGTAGCGGCAACTCGGCCGTCACGGTCTTGCCGAAGCGATCTTGGGTTTCGAGCTTCGCACGATACAAGCCGACCGGCAGTTTGGCATCGATCGACAACGCGCCAGTCGCGTCGGTCTGCACGGCTTGTTCAAAGGCGACGTCGCCTGTGGGCCACGAGTTCACGTTGCTCGGGTCGCTTGGCGGTGCTTGCGGTTTGATGATCGCGGCTCGGGGACCACGACCGCGACGCGGATTGCTTGGTTGGCCCGGGTAGGGTTGCGACAAGCTGGGACGGATGACTTTCTCAGGCTCGACGACACGGTAAACCTTGAGCGTGCCCGCGGCGGCTTGCCCTTCGCCATCGAGCGTGGTCGTCGACAGACGGATCGTGACCGGTTTCGCGACCGTCTGCCATTCGTCGGCAGCGAGCGAGGCCGAGAGGGCGGTGTAGCCGACGTTAATCCCCCGTTGGTCCGAGCGAGTTTCGCCGGAACTATCGGTGACGTCGGCGTGGATCGAGTAGTGGAACGTCGGCTCATCCTCGGGCTTGACCGACCGATCGGGCTTGGCCGTGAACTTGATCGTGAAGTTGCCGAGCGTGTCGGTCGTCGCCGCACCGTGGGCAATCTCTTGGCTGTTGTTGTTGGCCGGCATCCACCACATCCGCCAGTACCACCAGGCTGGATAGCGGACCTCACGCACCACACGCCAGCGCACATTTGCGGCGTCGATCGCCGAGCCGGTGTAGGCCGTCGCCTTGCCGACGAGTGACACGTCGCCATCGAGCTTGGCCGCTTCTTTGGGCGCGTCGAGTTTGACTTGGAACTTGGGCCGCTTGTATTCCTCGACCGTCACTTGCGTTGCACCCTGTGGCCCGAGAGCTTGAATATTCATCCGTCCCATGAGCCGATCGCGCGGCGCGGTGAACGAGCCGCTGAACGAACCGTAGTCGTTCGTGACCACGTCGCGACGCTCGATCTCTTTGCCGTTCACATCGTTGAAGACGATCGCGACACCGCGCTTGCCGAGTGTGCGATAGTTGTCCCGTGGTTGGTCGAAGCCGATGCAAATGCCCTTGTAGTGAATCGCTTGCCCCGGCCGATAGATGGACCGATCGGTGAATAGCACCGTGGACTCGCCATTGGCCGCTTGACCACCGCCGCCCCCCAGCCAAAAGTCGCCGTTGCTCACGATGCGCCCCGTGGGATGCAGCACGTACATCATGTGCTGGTGGTAGCCGTTGCCCTGGCTCTTGTCGTTGAGCTTGAACAGGCCGTTGGCGTCAGTTTTTGTCGTGTTGTTGACGCCGACATTGCCGTTGCGATCCCGACTGTATAGCCGCACCTCGGCATTCGCGAGCGGCTCGCCGGTCACGGCATGCAACACGAACCCGTCGACGACGTTGGGCATCGCATTTGTGCGGATCACGAGCGCCAAGTCACTGACCCAAAAATCTTGGAACGTGATCGCGTTGTCGTTTTCGCGAAACTGCTCGTCGTGACTGGCGATCAGATAATACGAGCCGGGCTTGACGCCCGCGGGGGCCGGCAGACGCTCGATGCGATCTTTATAATCGTCGGTCGCAGGAAGATCGGCGTTCCAGCTCAACGCAGCGGGCTTGGCGAGCAACGCTTTCCGCTCGTTCTGATCCATCTGCATCACGTTGTAGCGCTGCTTGGCCGACTTGAGCCACGCCTCGAAATCGAACGGCACCGCGCGAAAGTAAATCTTCGTCAAATTGCGATACTGCACGTCGATCGTCGGGCGCGGTTCGTTCCAGACGCGCTCAATCGTGATCTGGCTCCCTTTGGCTTCGATCTCGACGATCAGGTTGTGACACAGCTTGCCGCCGATGCTTTGTGGGAAACGTTGTTTGCCTTGCAACGCGACCCGGCGGGCCTCGACCCGATCGCCGTCGTCGAATAGTTGCTGAGCCACGTGGTACAACGCTTTTGACGATAACTCATGCGTCGCGTTTGCGTCGGCCAGCCGCTGCATGGCGGCGAGGTAGCGTTCCTCTTTTTCATCGCCGACGGCTATGTTCTTAGCATAGATCAGCCGCAGCAGGTCGGTATCGAGCCGGGCGGGGACATCGGCATCGTCGCGATGAAAGCGGAGCAAGTCTTGGTAAAGACGAATGGCCCGGAGCTTCAGCGAGTTTTCGTCGGTCGTTTGCGGCTGCCAGGCGAGGAACTCGTCGAGACCGCCGAGCAACGGGCTGTCGGCGCTCGCCTCAAACGCGTCCTCGGCTTGATTGCCGGCCTGTTCGCCAGCCGCGTAGAACTCCAGAGCGCTGTGGGCCATGAAGTCATACAGCGTCGGGCGATACATGTCGGGTAGCGTGCCCGATTCGATCAAATCGTTGTACTCGGTGATCTTGATTTGCTTGAGTTGATCGGCCGACTTGAGCGACGCGGCGAATTGCTGATCGATTTCTTGCAGGATGCGCGGCAGGTCCCAGGTGGTGATGTCGTTGCCCGGCGCGGCGGCAGTCCGCGAGCGCTGCATGAACCGCCAGCGATTGTGTTGAAAATAGTGCCAATACCAGTGAGCCTGAATCGCCTGCAACATCGGCTGCATTTCGGCCGGCGCCTGTGCGATCTCGACGGCCATCCGCGCGATTTTCTCCTCGGGCTTGTTGCCTTCGATCGTCCCTTCGAGAGCGATCTTCTGTCCGACCGCCCGGACCGCCTCGGCCCAGCGTTTGTCGGCGATCGCTTTGGTGATAATCGGTCGCAGCTCGTCGATGGCCGTCTTGGGGAGTCCTTGGTTCATGGCATCCTGTACCTTTTTCCATTGGGCATCGCCCGGTGCGGCTACGACGACCAGCGTCGAGAGCATGACCCACGCAAACCAAGCGAGCGTTGAGCGGCGTTTCATGGCGAGACTCGATTGACGAAGAGACAGATGCCGGGAGATTCAGCCCGATCGGTGACGATTACCGGAAACCGATTTGGGGCTGTCACCAGCTTTGAATCACGACCGGGGCGAAAAGTTCCCGAAAGGCCGGAATTTCACCCCGCGGCCAGTCTGTCCGAATTGTCGACCCGGCGAGAGAATAAAGCAACCGGCGTGACCAATGTCCGAGAAATACAGGTTGTCACGCTTCGAGTCGGCGATTTCTCGCTCGCCGGATCGACGGCTGACGGGCGAGGCGCTATCTTGGCGAGCAAGGTTGGCGGGAGTCGCGGCGTCATGTCTCACGATCGCTCGGACGATCGCCTGGGAACGAATCACGTGATTCTAACGAAGCTTGAAGTTGCTCCTGAATGATTTGATCTCCGAGTCGCCGCCTCGGAGCATGGCGACGCGTTGGGCAAACCCGTTTGACTGCTAAGCAATGACTTATGCGAATTTCTCTCCAACCCACATCACGCGGAGCGTGATGGATACTTTTAATGATCGATGAAATCTATCGCACCGAGTCGCGACGGGTGTTGGCGACGCTGATTCGCTTGCTCGGTGATTTCGATCTGGCCGAGGAGGCGCTGCACGAAGCGTTTGCCGCGGCGACCGAGTCTTGGCCACGCGAGGGTATTCCCGACCAGCCCCGGGCTTGGCTCGTTTCGACGGGTCGCTTCAAGGCGGTTGATCTGCTGCGAAGACGCGCTCGTTTCGCCGCCGCCTCGGAGGAACTCGTGCGACGTTCGACGGAAATCTCGTCGCACAACGCGGCCCGCGCCGACGATGAAATCGAGGACGATCGCCTGCGATTGATCTTCACGTGTTGTCACCCGGCGATCGCGCCGCAGGTCCAGATCGCGTTGACGCTGCGTGAAGTGTGCGGGCTGACCACCGAGGAAATCGCGAGCGCGTTTCTCACCGCGCCCGCGACGATGGCCCAGCGACTTGTGCGCGGCAAGGCCAAGATTCGCGACGCGGGCATCCCGGTCGTGATTCCCGAGGCGGCCGAACTGCCCGAGCGGCTCGACTCGGTGCTCAACGTGATCTATCTCGTGTTCAACGAAGGTTACTCGGCATCGTCCGGTGAGTCGCTAACCCGCCGCGATTTGACCGAAGAAGCGATTCGACTCGGGCGACTGGTGGTCGAGTTGCTCCCCGATCCCGAGGCGCTGGGCCTGCTGGCGCTGATGTTGCTGCAAGAATCGCGACGGGGGGCGCGAACCAACGCCGCGGGCGATTTGATTTTGCTCGAAGATCAAGACCGAGCGCTGTGGAATCGAGCGCAGATCGTCGAGGGACAGACGCTCGTGGCTCAGGCGCTGATGGCAACGCACGTCGGTGTCTATACGATTCAGGCTGCCATGGCCGCGGTGCATGCCCGAGCGCCGTCGACTGCAGAGACCGATTGGGCAGAGATCGTCGCGCTTTACGATCTGCTGCTGAATGGTCAGCCGTCGCCAGTCGTGGAGTTGAATCGAGCCGTGGCCGTGGCGATGCGCGATGGCCCTGCGAGCGGCTTGTCGCTGATCGAGGCTCTGCTGGCGCGGGGCGAATTGAGTGACTACCATTTGGCCCATGCGGCGCGAGCCGATTTACTGCGACGCTTGCATCGACTCGACGAGGCCCGCGCGGCTTATCAGCAGTCGCTGGCTTTGGTCCGACAAGAGCCCGAGCGACGGTTTCTGCTAGCTCGACTGGCGAGCCTCGGATAATTCGCGAAGAATTTTTCCGCGACGGTCGATTCTCGTGGGACTCGTTCGACTATACGTTGAAAGTCGAGGTCGTTCGACCTGGACTGTTTCCCCAAAACTCAGATCATCGAGGCACTGTCATGGCCAAACCTGCCGCTAAACCGATTCCTGATGGCATGCATACGATCACGCCGCACTTGGTCTGCGGCGACGCCATCGCGGCCATCGATTTCTACAAACGGGCCTTCAACGCCGTGGAGCTCATGCGACTGCCCGGCCCCGATGGCAAGCTGATGCACGCTTCGCTCCGCATCGGTGACTCGATGGTGATGCTGGCCGAGGAGAATCCGAAATGGGCGTTCAGTCCGCTGACGCTCAAAGGCTCGCCGGTCACGATCCACTTGCAGGTCGAGAACGTCGACGCGGTGGTCGAGCAAGCGGTGGCTGCCGGTGCAAAAATGACGATGCCCGTCTCCGATATGTTTTGGGGCGACCGTTACGGTTACGTCGTCGATCCGTTCGGGCACCAATGGGCCGTGGCGACGCATACGCGCGATCTCACTCACGACGAAATCGTCGAGGGCATGAACGCCATGTTGAAACAGATGCCGTGCTAACGCGCGAGACATCGATTCTGCGTTCACACTCTCCGCTCACGAGGTACCCGGCCCATGGCACGTCACAAGGTAACGCCGTTTCTCTGGTTCGACCATCAGGCCGAGGAGGCCGCGAATTTTTACGTCTCGTTGTTCAAGAACTCGCGCGTCGGCACGGTGACTCGTTACGGCGCGGCGGGACCCGGTCCGGCGGGCTCGGCAATGACAGTCGAGTTTGAACTCGATGGTGTGCCGTTCATCGCGCTCAACGGCGGGCCGCACTTCAAGTTCACCGAGGCGTTCTCGATGTCGATCGACTGCGCGTCACAGGCCGAGGTCGACGAGCTGTGGGACAAGCTGACCGCGGGGGGATCGCCGAGCCAGTGCGGCTGGCTCAAGGATCGATACGGTCTCTCGTGGCAAGTGGTGCCCGCGGCGTTGCCACGCATGCTAGCCGATCCCGACCCGGCGAAGTCGCAGCGGGTGATGCAGGCCATGTTGCAGATGACGAAGATCGAAATCGCTCAACTGAAGGCCGCGTACGACAGCGTTTAAACCAAGTCGACTAACTCAACTCCGCATATCGAGGATCACTCTCATGGAAATGCCACAACCCACCGCCGAGCATCGCTGGCTACAACGCTTAGTCGGCAATTGGACCTTTGAAGTCGAGTGTCAGATGGGGCCGGATCAGCCACCGATGAAGAATCAAGGACGTGAGTCGGTGCGGTCGCTCGGAGCATTGTGGACCATCGGCACATGGGACGGCGAAACGCCTGGTGGGGATCGCAGTCAGTCGATCATCACTTTGGGCTTCGACCCGGCCAAGCAACGCTTTGTCGGCACGTTCGTGAACGACATGATGACGCATCTCTGGCCGTATGTAGGGACGCTCGACGCCACGGGCAGAATCCTCACGCTCGACTCCGAGGGGCCCTCGATGTCGGGCGACGGCCTCGCCAAGTATCAAGATATCATCGAGTTCATCGACGATAACCAGCGCACGTTGTCGTCGCAGACGCTGGGCGCCGATGGCAAGTGGCAACCGTTCATGACGGCTCACTTCTATCGCCAGAGCGCGTAGTCGAGGTACGGCACAAGCTTCTTGCTGAGCAGTGAACCTATGAAGTACATGTTGTTGGTTTACAGTAACGAACAAGCGTGGACGCCGGAGGAATGGAAGGCCTGCACTGTGGAATCGAGCCAAGTGTGCCAGGACCTGCATGCTCGCGGACAGTTTCACGGCGCGTCGCCGCTACATCCGGTGGCGACGGCCAGGACCGTGCGGATTCGTGAGGGGCAACGGCTCATCACCGACGGACCGTTTGCCGAAACGCACGAGCAACTCGGCGGCTACTTTTTCATCGACGTGCCGAATCTCGACGAGGCGATTGCCGTCGCGGTGCGACTGCCTGCTGCGAAGAAAGGAACCGTTGAGATTCGGCCTCTGTTCGATCTGCAGGGTCTGCCGCCCAAAGCTGCCGAGTCGACGGGCGGTGCGTTGAAAGTGATACTGCTGTGCTACGACGACGAGCCGTTCTGGCACGCCGCAGGGCCCGAGGTGCAGCACGCTGCGATGCTTGAGGCCGCGGCCGTGACGCACGAGTTGGCCGCAAAGCACAAATATCTCTCGGCCTCGCCGTTACATCCGAGCAGCACGGCGACCAGCGTGCGCATTCGCGATGGTCGACGGATCGTGACCGATGGTCCGTTTGCCGAAACTCGCGAAGTGCTCGGCGGTTATTATTTGCTCAGCGTTCGCGACTTGGACGAGGCACTCGACCTTGCCGCGCGGCATCCCGGCGCTCGCGTGGGAAGCGTCGAGGTGCGACCGGTGTACGAGTTGGATCTGGGCTTGTAACGCTACGTGCAGATGCCATTTGACTCAACCGTGTG
>JAEUIL010000934.1 GCA_016794255.1 Planctomycetaceae bacterium
TACGTCGAACCCATCGCCTCTGATAGCCAAGTCACTTTTACAGAACAGACGTTACACTAACCAGCAGATCGAGTACTTCGCGCAATTGCGACAGTGGAACATGCAAGCGCAGTCGCCGCTGACAGACGATCACGCGCGGCGTGGTGGTCGGGTTCGCTGGCATGATCTGTACCGGCAGCAGTTGTGAGCGAGTGTCGCTGACCGAAGTGCCCGCATCTGGCTCACGTCGTTGCGACTTACGCCGCCAGGCGTAGAACGACGCTTGGGACACGCCATGTTGTTCGCACCATTGGCGGATCGAGGACTGCTGTGGATCGAAGCCATCAACTAGCGTTCGCCAAAATCGTTCCTTGGACTCGCTGCGCGGCAATCGACGTCCTGTGCTCATCGGTCTGGCTCCTGAAGATCGAGGGTGACGATCTCAAGCTACCATCGCCCGCAAGGCGGGAAGGATCGGACGTTTACGTTCGCTCGGCCCAATCGACTTACGCTTGAGCACCTAGCGGCGTCTCGACGCGGCGATAGGGTCGCAGTTTCGGTCGCGGATACCGCTACAGTTAAGTTGAAACTGCACTAATGCTGTGCAGTTTGAGCCAGCGGGCACGGCGAACCCAATAGAATCGCACGGGCAAGAAGAGATCGACGACCTCGTCGGATATAAGGAGCCCGCCTAGTACGGGAAGCGCCATCGGTGCGAGAATCTCGCCGCCGACCCCTTTGGCGAAAACCATTGGAAAGATAGCGATGATGGCCACCCCTTCGGTCAATAATTTGGGACGTAAGCGATGTACGGCCCCTTCGATGACGGCTTGGCGAAGCTCTTCCAAAGAGGCTATGTTCTCCAATCCGCCACGTTTTTCGATGGCCTCGCGTAGGTAGACGAGCATGATAATGCCGGTCTCGGTGGCCATGCCAAAGCAGGCAATGAAGCCGACCCATACGGCAACGCTGAAATCCATCGGGGGTGCATCCCAGCCTTGCATAATCTTGGGGAACAAGAACATGAAAAACGCCCCACCAGCGAGCGCCTCAGGAACGGCCAGCATCATCAAGGCGGCGTCGGCCAAGTCATTGTAAGTGAGATATAGAATGACAAAGATCAACACGATCACTGCGGGAAAGACGTAACGCAACGTACGGGCGGCTCGCACTTGATGCTCGAATTCGCCACTCCATTCGATATGCACTCCCTCGGGCAGTTTGACCTTTTGGGCAACAACACGCTGGGCTTCGTCTACGAAACCAACAATGTCCCGGCCACGAACATTGAGCGTCACATAATTGAGCAAACGGCCATTCTCACTCTTAATCATGGCGGGCCCTTCGACCACACGAATCTCGGCTACAGCACTCAAGGGAAGCGGCGATGTGCCCTTAGCAGCGTGCGCCGGAGTCGCCGAATGGGCAGTACGGTTCGACGATTCAGTGGGGTTGGAATCACTGGACATGGATTTCGTCGGCGCACCATTCATCACGGCCCCTGTCATGCCAGAGGAAGCAACGGCTCCCCCCGGGTTGATAAGCAAACGCCGAATGCTTTCTTCATCCTCGCGATGAACACGGGCGTAACGAATACGAACCGGAAATCGATCCCGTTTCTCGACGGTGTAGGTTACCGCTCGACCGGCCAAGGCGACTTCAATTTCGTTCTGCACGTCCTCGACACTGATCCCGTAGCGGGCTGCCGCCTGGCGATTGACGTCAATTTGCAAATAGCCTTTGCCCATGATGGGTGAGGCGATCGTGTCACGCGCGCCGTTGATCGGTTTTAAGACGGCTTCGATTTCCTTGCAGACGCGATCGATCGTATCGAGGTCGGGGCCAAATACCTTGACGCCTATATCGGTTCGTACGCCGGTCGAGAGCATCTCGATGCGATTGATAATGGGCTGCGTGAAGATGTTGCTCCAGCCAGGTACCTGCAATACGCGCCCCATTTCGTCGTCGACCAGATCACCCTTGGGCCCTGTTTGTCGTGGCCAAAGAAAGACTTGATCGTGAAACCGCTGTGTCGTCTCAGCGATGAGTGACAGGAACGGCTGAACGACTTCGGGAGCGAGCGAGCGCCCTAACTGCCCTTGAACCGCCGCGATGGCAAACCGTTCCGAATCTGCTCCGTGTCCTGCAGCCTGCAACAGGGCCGCCCCCTGAGCTCCTTTGAGCAACTCCTGCATCGCACACCAACTAAACGTCTCGGCCCCTTGGTCGAACAGCTCCCAATTAATATGACGAACTTGTTCACCCCAGCGCGCGTGACGTTGTTTCTCAACGGTGGCGAGCAGTTCTCCACCGAATGTTCGAGGGACAGCGCCAAATCCTTCGGCCACGACTTGCAGCAGGCGGCGGAGTCCTGTTTGACTTTCGTTTGAGACCTGTAATGCGGCGGCGACATCGGATACCACGCCAAGGCGAACCAATTCCTCGGCGACTTCTTGGGCGAGTCGAGTCGTGTCTTCCAGTGACGGATTTTTTACCAGCCAGGGAGCATAATTAGGCACTTGCATGTTTGCCAGACGGTCAATTTCCTGCTGTTCACCCAGAGTAGATGGCCACGTCAGTCGCCCGGCTTCGTGCATCCATCGCACCACTTCCGCGACAGCGAATCGCGTCAGTTCTGGTCCGAGTGATTCTTCGAGTTCTTTGAAGCGTCGCAAGGCTAGATCGCGCAGCGTTTCATCGAAGCGCTCCAAAGCTTTTTGGGCCGCGTCGTTGATCAGTGAAGCGCGATCGTCAGCTTGGCTCGCTTGTACGACAAAACCTTGGTTCTCCAGCGCAGCGAGAATTTGTTCGGTTTGGCGTGCGGCGTCCGGGAACTTGAGTACGCGTTTGGGCCAAAACTCCTTCGGTCGAAAGTTGACGAATGTCTCGACCATGTCCAAGGGGGCGGGGTCGGTGGGCGTATCGGCGCGCCCCGCTTTGCCAATCACCGATTCGACTTCAGGGAATCCGCGTAGCAACGCATCACGGGCTTTGAGATCGTCGGCGGCTTGAGTGACGCTGGCCCGGGGGACCGTGACGGGCATGTCGAGCGTCGTTCCCTCGTCGAGGGCGGGCATGAATGCCACACCGATTTTCGTAAAGCCGTATGACCAAAGGCTAATGACCACGAGACTGGCAAATGACAACACCTGCCAACGCAGTCCACGTGTCGAGACAACGGTCAGAAACGTCACCAGCCCGAAGACGATGAAAAACGTTGTTTGCCAGGCTCCTTCACTGGCCCCCTGGCCAATAATCGCCTGCAGTGGGAACATACCGGCTGCCATAATGAGCAGGACGGAGAAGGCCCACATGACAAGGTTGCGACGAGGCAGCGCCCAAGTGAGCAGTGGCTTATAGATATGGATAAAGCTGCGAACGATCGGATTTTCTTCCTCACTCCGCAAACGGCCTTTAATGAAGGTGGGGATCAGTGCGGGGACCAATGTCACCGAAATCAACGCTACGCCGAGCAGAGCAAAGCTCTTGGTAAACGCCAGCGGATGAAACAGTTTTCCTTCGCGACCCGAGAGCATGAACACCGGGATGAACGAGATCAGCATAATCATCACAGAGAAGAAGATCGGTCGGCCGACTGTGCGACAGGCCGGGATCACCAGTTCTCGGATGTCCCCGGTTACTTTCTTGTCGCCAAAATGCTCTTTCAAGTGATGGGTGGCGTTTTCGGTCATCACGATCGCCTGATCGACCAAAATACCGATCGAGATCGTGATGCCAGCCAGCGACATGATATTGGCTTGGATGTCGATGATACCCAGCGTACGAAGCAGCCACATCATCAGAAACGAGAACAACACCGCAAGCGGCAGTGTGATGCAAATCACAAACACGCTACGAACATGGACGAGGATCAATAAAATCGCTAGTGAAGCGATGGCCATTTCATGCCACATCACCTCGGCCAAGGTATGAATCGCGCCGTTGATGAGTCGCGTGCGATCGTAGGCGGGCACAATATGCACACCCTCCGGAAGTCCCGGTTGCAGCTCGTGAATTTTGTCCTTAATCCGTTTGGTCACGTCCAAGGGATTCTCGCCGTGACGCATCAGCACTGCGCCTCCCACGACCTCGTTGCCATCTTTCTCATACACGCTGCGGCGAAACTGCGTGCCGAGTTGGACGGAGGCGATGTTCTTGACATAGATCGGCGTGCCCGAGATTTCCTTGATAACCGTTTCTTCGATGTCCTGCTTGTTCTTGATCCAGCCAACGCCACGGACGATGTATTCGGCGTTGTTTTTTTGAATGACGCCACCGCCGGCGGGCATGTTGCTCTTGGCGACGGCGGCATATAGATCACCCAGTGTTAGCCCGTAAGCCCGAAGCGCCTCGGGCCGCACGTCGATCTGGTATTCCATCGGCATCCCGCCCACCGTAGCCACGTCCGAGACCCCCGCAGCGGCGTTCAGCTGTGGCGCGATAAAGAACTTATTGAGGGCCCAGAGCCGGGGCGGGTCGATCGGGTTTGTGATGCTCGATTCGACGGTGTACCAGAAGATTTGCCCCAAGGCCGTCGCGTCGGGAGCCAGATACGGCACGACTCCGGTTGGCAGGAAGGTACTAGCTTGGCTTAGCTTTTCCGTCACGCGCTGCCGTGCGAAATAGAAGTCGATGCCATCTTCGAAGATGATCGTAATCATCGAGAAGTTAAACTCGCTCGACGACCGGACCGCTTTCACGCCAGCCAACCCTTGTAACTTACGCGATAATGGATAAGTGACCTGGTCCTCAATTTCGCGCGGGCTGCGTCCCATCCAATCGGTAAAAACGATGACTTGATTCTCACTCAGGTCGGGAATCGCATCGACCGGCGTATTGAGCATCGCATAGACGCCCGCAACCGTGAGAGCCGCCGCGAGAATCAACACGAGAAAGCGATTGCGAATCGAGCTTTCGATCAGTCGTTCGATCATGTGGGCAGGCGCCTTGCTACAGAAAGTTGGTCAAGAACGACTATTTCGCGATTCCAGCAGCCTTCATTTGCTTGAACTTGTCGAGCATTTTCTTGGGGTCTTCTAACGCCTCGCCGCGGCACCCCTCACAGCAAATAAACAGCGGTTGACCTTCAATCATAAGTTTCAGTGGTACGCCCATTGAACCAAGCGGACTGTCGTCCATCACAACGCATACGCCTTGGGCTTCGGCCAACTGACGATCAGCGGCGCTCAACTTGCCAAGCGACACTCGTATCTCGCGCAACTCTTCAGCGGTTGTGGCCGTCATTTTGGGGTCTCGTTCGGCTTTGGCACGACAAGCTTCACAGCAGAGAAACACCGGTTTGCCATCGAGGGTCCATTTGACCGGAGTACCCATCGAGCCGAGACGACTTTTCGTCAGCACGGCACAGAACTTTTGGG
>JAEUIL010000943.1 GCA_016794255.1 Planctomycetaceae bacterium
CGGCGGCTGTTTGGGCTGTGCGATGGGGATGCTCGCCGATGGGTGGACCGCGTCGAGTATCGTCGGCAGCAGTCAAGGTGGCGGCAAGTTCGTCGTGCTCAAACTGGCGGTCGACTACCAGATTCTCAGCGCGGGCTTGGCTGTATCGGTGACGATGGGCTTGCTCGGCGGATTGATACCGGCCCTGAACGCGATGCGTCTGACGGCGCTCGACGCGTTGCGGTAATCAACTCGCGCGCGAGGCTACGCCTTTGTTTGCTTCGCGGCGCGTCGTTTGGCGGCGCGGCGTCGGCTCTGCAAATGCTCGGTCATCGTGGCGGTCAGTTTCACCAGTGAACTGCGCAGTCGCTTTTGATCGGCAACTTGAAAGCCGCGGCAGAGCAGCTTTTCGACCCGCGCGGCGACACGTATACAACGCGGCTCGATCGAGCGGGCCAATTCGGTGAGCCGCAACCGAGTGACGCGGCCGTCATGCTTGTCGGCGATGATCGTCACGAGGCCGGCATCTTTCATTCGCCCAACCATGCCGGTCATCGTCGACTTGGCGACCTGCAACTCCTGGCTCACCTCGGTGATCGTGCGATCGTCTTCGCGATAGAGCGCGAAGAGCAAACTCCCCATGCCGGGCTTCACGTGCTCGTCGAGTCCTTCGTCGGCGATGAACCGTTCGAGGAAGCCGATATAGTTGTAATACGCCCGACCCAGCAAGAAACCAAGCTGGTTTAAATCCAGATTCCGCCTGCTCATGAACACTCACTCCCCGAAACCACACTAAGCCTGCGATGCCGATCATGACCAACCCATTCGAGTTAGGCCACCCCTTAAATCGGGCCGTCGGTAAAAATTTTTTGGAATGGTCCAACCTCTGCGAAAAAATGTTTCACCGTGACGCACGGAGTGGCTAGGATGCAAGAACCCGCCGCGAATTGCCTGACCGCATTCGCCCCGTTCGCAGATGGCAGCGATGCCCTTTGCAGGAGTCGTGTGCCATGCCCACGTCCGCGTGGGCATGTTTCGCCGATAAGTTGCATGTCCACGAAGACGTGGACATGGCACACGATGCCCAACTTGCCCCGTCCGATCAACTCGCCATTAGATTTCGCCCGCCGTTTCTCGAAGGAGTCGCTCCGTGATGCGCCGCTGTCTGGTGTTGTGTCTGGTTCTGAGTTGGATTCTGGCCCCGGTCGCATCGAGCCAGGCCGATGACAAGCCGAAAACCGGTGCTCGGATTTTGTTTTTGACCTACAGCGGCACCTTCAAGCACGGCAGTGTGACGCGTAAGGAAGGTCAACTCGCCCCGGCCGAAAAGGCGATGACCGAGTTGGGCATTCGCAGCAATTTGTTTCGCGTCGAAGCGACCCAAGACCCGGCGTTCGCGTTGAAGAAAGAAACGCTCGACAATTTCGACATTGTGATGTTTTACACGACCGGCCCGCGAGCCAAATGGTCGATGGTCACCGACGAGCAGTTCGACTACTTCTTCAACACGTGGCTGAAGCAAAAGGGGCACGGGTTCGTCGGCGCTCACTCGGCAGCCGACACGCTCGGCGATTATCAGCCGTATTGGGACATGATCGGCGGGACGTTCAACGGTCACCCCTGGGGCTCGGGCGAAAAGGTCACGATCACGGTCCACGAACCGAATCATCCGCTGAGCAAGCCGTGGGGTAGCGAATTCGAGATCACGGACGAAATCTATCAGTTCAAGAATTGGCAGCCCGAGAAGGTACGCGTGCTGATGAGTCTCAACATGGCCAAGAGCCGGTTGAAGAAGGAATATCACGTGCCGATCGCTTGGGTCAAAGAGTACGGACAAGGCAAGTGCTTTCACATGAGCCTCGGCCATCGCGAGGATGTGTGGGAGAACCCGAAGTATCAGGAGTCGCTGCTCGGCGGCATTCGCTGGATCCTCGGGCACGAACCGGGCGACGCCACGCCGAACCCCGAGTTGAGCGCCGCCCAAAATGCCAAGGCGAAAGCCGACTACGAAGCGGCCAAAGCCAAGGGCGAGACCGGTGAGAAGCCGGCAAAGAAATAAATGCGTAGTTCTTGGTTCTTAGTGCTTGGTGCTTGGTTAACCAGGCAAAAGACCAGAGCGACAACACACGGCTAAACCTGCATCCAATCAACAACTAAGAACCAAGCACCAAGAACCAAGAACTTTCTTCCCCATGTCCCAACTCACTCACCAAACCGCGATTGTCACCGGCGCCGGCAGCGGCATTGGCCGTGGCATTGCCCTTGGCTTGGCTCAAGCGGGGGCGATGGTCGTGCTCGTGGGACGTGAGCGGGCGAAGCTCGACGAGACCGCGCGGCAAATCGCCGCCGCTGGTGGAGCGAGCCGGGTGCGGCCGACGGACGTGACGGTCGAGGCCGATGTCGAGGGGCTGTTTGCCGAGGTTCGCGGCTGGAGCGAGCGACTCGATCTGCTCGTGAACAATGCCGGCGCGTTCGACGGCGGTCCGCTCGATCAGTTGTCGCTCGCAGCCTGGGATCACGTGATGGCCGTCAACCTGCGCGGGCCGTTTCTCTGCACGCGAGCAGCACTGCGGCTGATGAAATCGCAGCACGGTGGTCGGATCATTAACATCGGCTCGATCTCGGCGCAGCGAGTGCGGCCCGGTTCGGCGGCGTACTCGACATCGAAACACGGTTTGTGGGGTCTCACCCAAGTTACGGCGCTTGAGGGCCGCGACTATGGTGTGACCTGCGGCTGTATTCATCCAGGCAACGTTGCGGTCGAACGACGCGAGACCGATCGTGTCGAAGATCGCGAGCCGATGATGAAGCCAGCCGACATTGCAGCCGTGGCTGTGTTGATGGCAGCATTGCCAGCAGGTGTCGAAATGTTAGAAGCGATCGTCTTACCTAGTGAACAACTGTACGTCGGTCGTGGTTAATTGAGGTTCACGCATCAACCGTTGTTTTGGTACCATGCCAAGGCTGGTGATAGCATCAGCCGTGGTTGGCGGAACCTGGCAAGACGCCAGGGAAACTTGTCCTGCCCAACAGTGTCGTGCCCTGCGAAGCGGCCAGACCCTCGTGGTCAACCGCCTCGCATCGCGGCTGCGGGCTTTGCAGGAAAGGATTCAACGAGGTGAGTTTGACCCCGAAGAACACGATTGTTTTGAGCACTTCCATGATTGTCATGGGCGCTTGGTTGGCATCGGGTTCGCTTTCTCTACCGGCTGTGGTCGGTGGCGAGAACGATGCTCCAGCCCAGACGGTCGAAGCGGTGAAGATTGCGGCTCCGGTCATGCCCGTGCCCGCGGTGTCGGGTCCTCAGGCAGGACGTCTGTTCATCTGCGGCGGCGGAATTTTGCCGGCGGCAGTCCTCGAGCGGTTCATCGAACTGGCCGGGGGCGCGGCAGCCAAGATCGTCTACATTCCCACTGCTAGTATCTACGCCGGTACTCCCGATCTCGAAGCGCGACTGGCGTTTTGGCGCGAACAGGAATCGGCCGGGCGGCTCAAGTCGTTCTCGATCGTGCATGCGCCCGATCGCGACGCGGCCAACCGGGCCGATGTCGTAGCACCCCTCAAGGATGCGACGGCGGTCTGGTTTGGTGGCGGAGTGCAGTCCAAGCTCACCGAGCGCTACCTCGGCACGGCCGTCGAGCACGAAGTGAAACAGCTGCTCGTGCGCGGCGGGATGGTCGGCGGCACCTCGGCCGGTGCGGCGATCATGTCCGACGTCATGATCCGCGGCGGCGCTCCGGAACCGGACATTGCCGAAGGCTTCGGGTTCCTGAAGAACTCGGTGGTCGACCAGCACTTCATCAAGCGGAATCGGCACACTCGGCTGGCCAACGCATTGCACCGTCATCCGAATCGCGTCGGCATCGGCGTCGATGAAGGCACGGCTCTGATCTTGGCCGGCGAGCATTGTGAAGTCGTGGGCGACTCGAAGGTGCTCGTCTGCGTCGCCGAGGCGCGGCAAGTCGCCTTTCACGAGATCAAGTCGGGCGAGAACGTGAAGCTCGCCCAGGTCGTCGGTCAGGCGCACCTCGCCGTGCGGCAGAACGTCGCCAAGCAGACGCCGGTCGCACGTTCGGCTTCGATCGAGAAGGTCGCGGCTGATAGCACGCGGGCGGTCGACATGCCGCAAACCGGTCGCTAGTACCAATCAGGTTTCATTGGCGGGACCGCTGGCTGCAGTGCATCACGTGTGCGGTGCAGCCAGCGGTCGCCCCAACTGTCTTTTGCCAGCATCTCTGCGGCACGATCGTCGAATCGTTACGATCCGAATTCTCTCGCTAGACTTCCTCGATTTCGTGACCTAGCGTTCTCTGTCGGTTCGCAGAGCGCTCCGGCAGGCGTGTTCACTCGCGCAGGTTGATCTGTCCCGCAGAATCAATCGGCTCGTCACAACCGTCATGCCGGGAATCTCCTTCCAAATGGACGGAATGCCTCAAGATTTGGTGGCAACCTCCATTTCGAGCGCGCTATAACGAACCTCGGCACGTTGGCACTACTGATTTGAGGAGTTGCGTCATGTTCTCGACCAGCACACGTTGGTTCGTCACACTCGGTTTGATCGTTGCGATCGTTGTCGGTCCGGCGGTCGAGAGTCAGGCGTGCTTCGGACTCTTCCGACGCTGGTGCGAGCGCTATTACTCGCAAAGCCCGGCCGTCGTGGCTCAGCCCGCCTGTGCACCGCAGGTGGTCAACTACGTGCCGCAGACCTGCTATCGCACGCAGTATTGCAGCGTGCCGGTGACCACGTATCGCCCGCAAACAGCGTTCGATCCGTGTACGAACTGCCCCGTCAGCTGCATGCGGCCCGTGACGACGTATGTCACGCAAGCCCGCATGGTGCCCTACACCACGTATCGCTTGCAGTACTCGAACCCGTGCAACACGTGTGCAGCGCCAGCGACGACGACCTACTACGCTCCGCAGACCATGGCACCGGCCGCGACCACGACTTACATGCCGACCACCGTGCCGACGACGACCTACGCGGCTCCGGCGATTCCGACCACGAGCTACAGTCAGCCGGCCGTTTACAATCAACCGGTCGCTACACCTGGCTGCTCAAACTGTGCCGCAGGCGGGTCGAGCTACGCTGCGACGCCGGCCGCGCCGGGCTATGCCGCCGCGTATCCCTCGACCACCACGACGCCGTCGATCATCGCACCGTCGCCGACCGCGCCGACCTACACCACGCCTAGCTACGCTCCGTCGTATTCGTCGAGCGTGCCGAGCACGACGAACGGTTACACCACGCCGAGCGCACCGAACGTGGGTGCCCCGACGACGCAACCGTCGCTAAACACCACACCCGCTACGACGCCGGGTCCTGTGAACACCTACGCTCCGGCGACACCGATGACCACGACGACGCCCGGCCCGATCCAAAGCACCGGCCCGGCGAAGACGTTCGACAATGGGGCGAACGGCACGACGACGGGAACACCGGCTGGCGGCATGGCGCCGATCGCCGACCCGATGAAGACCCAAGCGGCTCCGATGTCGGGCCCGGGGTTGCTCGATCCGCGGTCGCGCACCACGTCGATGCCCGTGTACCGGCCGGGAACGTATAGCCAAGTCAACTGGCCAACCGCACCGGCCGCGACCCAACCGTATGCGACGCTCACGCCGGTCACGCTGCCGATCGAGACGTCGGCTCCGGTGCAACCTGCCGTTCAACCGCAGCCCGCGCCGGTGAATGAATGGCGTCCCAGCCGTCGCTAAGCGAGCGACGTAGCTGACCAAACTTGCCCGAGAGTCGCACGACTCCGGAGACCCCACAACGCCCACCGGTGCCCAGTGCGCCGGTGGGCGTTTGTGTTTTTCCATGCGACGATTGCGAGCGTTTCGACGCCGAGTAAGATGGCCGTGCGTCGCGCACGATTCGTGATTCTAGTCGGATGCTATCTAGTAGCCGAATTCGCCAGAATTCGGGCGTCCTTTCACAAGGCCGTCACCCGAACTCTGGCGAGTTCGGCTACGTAGTGGACTCTTCTCTCTTACGGGCAAAGGTTCCTCGCGTGGACCCCATCTCGCAACGGCTGCAACAAGCCATCTCGTCAATTCACAACGGACAAGTGGTTCAGGCCGAGGCCGAGATTCAGGCGGTGACGCGTGAGGCGCCCGGGCGTGCCGATGCCTGGGGGCTGCTCGGTCTGGTCGCACATCAGCGCGGGCAACACGCCCAGGCGATCGAACTCATCCAACGCGCGATCACGCTCGATTCAAACACCGCTGCGTTCCACTCCAATCTCGGTATCGTCTACGCCTCGACCGGCGATCGCGTTCGGGAAGAGGCGTGTTACCGCCGCGCTCTACAGTGTGCGCCGAATGACCTCGCGTCACTCACCAATCTCGGCACGCTGTTGTGCGAGGCGGAACGCTGGCCGGAAGCAGTCGACATTCTCGCGCGAGCCACACAGCTTGATCCGACCTCAGCCCAGTGGCACTCGCTGCTCGGCGACGCGTTGCGACAGACGAATCGCGTCGACGAAGCCCGGGCCGTGTATCAACGCGCACTCATCCTCGACCCGAATTTAGCGGCGGTGCACAACGGCCTCGGCCTGCTCGCCCATCAAGCGTTCGACTTGGCCCAGGCCGAGCAACACTATCGCCGCGCGGTGCAGTTGTCGCCCGAGCTGTATGTCGCGCAGAGCAATCTCGGCAATGTCTTGGCTCAACGGGGCGAGTGGCTCGCGGCGGTGTCGTGCTATCGGGCCGCACTCGCGCAGGCACCGCAGTTTCCCGAGGCGCACGCGAATTTGGCGAACGTGCTTGGCGAGTTGGGGCAGCTCGACGAGGCAGTCGCCGAGTATCGCCAAGCGATTCGGTTGCGTCCGCAAGACCCCGGCCCGTACGCGAGTTTGGCCGAGACGCTCGTAGAGTTGGGCGAGATCGCCGAAGCGACGCGAGTCTACGATCAACTGCTAGCGATCGCGCCGAACGACGGGGTCCGGTTGCGAGCCGCGCTCTGCCTGCCGGCTGTGACCCGCACTACCGACGAGATCCACCGGCATCGTCAGCGCATTGCCGAGAATCTCGCCCGGCTGAGTCGCGAATCGCTGCGGATCGAGCAGCCGCTCGAGACGGTCGGCGCGCCGCTGTTCTTTGCCGCGTATCATGGCGAGAACGAACGACCCGCGCGACAGACGTTGGCCGAGATTCTGCGGCGTTCGTCGCCGGTGTTGAATTACGTCGCGCCGCATGTGCAGTCCGCACGACACACGACCGGCGATCGACCGCGTGTCGGTTTCATCTCGCGATTCTTTCAGAATCATTCGATCGCTCGGCATTACACGACCACACTCCGCGACTTGAAGC
This sequence comes from Planctomycetaceae bacterium, assembly GCA_016794255.1. Lineage (GTDB taxonomy): Bacteria > Planctomycetota > Planctomycetia > Pirellulales > PNKZ01 > JAEUIL01. The sequence continues at coordinate 7,294 of JAEUIL010000943.1, forward strand.
AGCACGGCTGCGAGGTCGTCGTCATTCGCACGCCGGGCCCCGAGGACGATAGCGCGCGGGAAATTGCCGCCGCGGCCGATCGAGTCGTCACGGTGCCGTTGGAACTTGCCGCAGCTCAAGCAGCGATCGCCGCCGAGCAACTCGACGCGCTCTGCTACACCGACATCGGCATGGATCCGTTTACCTATCTGCTCGCGTTTAGTCGCTTGGCCCGCGTGCAGTGCGTGTTGCCCGGCCATCCCGTGACCAGCGGCATCAACACGATCGACTATTTTATCTCGAACGATGATTGCGAATCGCTCGATGCTCAAGCGGCGTATACCGAGCGTCTCGTGCGGCTGAAATCGCTCCCCACGAGCCACGTGCGACCGCAGTTGCCCGCGCTGCGCAAGACGAAACGCGACTTCGGTTGGGACGACACCTCGCATTACTACGTCTGTGCTCAACCGCTCTTCAAGCTGCACCCGGGCTTCGATCGCGTGTTGCACGACATCTTGCAGGCCGATCCGCAGGGGCGTTTGATCTTATTCCGCGATCATCGTGAACGCTGGAATCGGCTCGTCGAGCAACGGCTGAACGAGTCGCTTAGCGCGGTACGCAATCGCGTGACGTTCATGGCTCGCGTGCAGCCCGTCGACTTTTGGCAACTCGTGTCGTTGGCCGACGTGATGCTCGACACGCCCCATTTCAACGGCGGAACGACGACCACGCAGACGCTCGGTATTGGCACGCCGCTCGTGACTCTGCCGGGCGCGTATCTGTGTGGTCGGGTGACGTACGGTTGCTATCGTCGGATGGGGGTGTTCGACGCCATCGCCGAGAACGAGGCCGACTATGTGGCCCGGGCGGTCCGCATCGGCAGCGACCGCGCGGTGCGTAACGCGCTCGCCGAGCAGATCCGGCTCAAGAGTCGCGTGTTATTCGAGGAGAACACGTTTGTCGCCGAGTTGGCCGCGTTTTTGCAGCAGGCGCTGCGGGGTTAATCGCGGAGCTTTGGGCCTTTCGGAAGCATCGTGTGTGCCATGCTCACGTCCTCGTGAGCATGCGTACTCGTGCGACAGCGCATGTCCACGAAGACGTGGACATGGCACGCGGTTTCTGAGAAACGCACCACATCGAGCCGAAAACAATTGAGCGCGGCGAGTTCCGGCAGTAAGAATAGATGGGTTGCTTAATCCCCCGGAGCGATTGCCATGACCCTCGACCCAAGTTTGCAGCGCGAACATGAAACGCTCACGCGACGCTACTTGCTGCAAATGGGTGTGGCGCTCGGCGCGTTGCCGTGGCTAGCGCGAGTGGGTGACGGCGCGGAACCGGCTAAGGATGCGTTGGCGACCGCGATCGACAAGCTCGAATACCTCACGCCCGACGCGACGTTTGGCTTCGTTGGCCGGGGCGATCCGCTGCCGTACACGCATCCCGAGGAAAAGCTGCGCGAGGTGGGTCTGCTGCGCGAGACGTGGCAACTCGAGATTATCTCCGACCCCGATTCTCCGGCGAAGATCGAAACGCCTCGTTTGATCGAGACCGACAACGCCGTCGATTGGGACGAACTTATGCAGCTTGCCGAGAAGCATGCCGTGAAGGTGCTCAAGGTGATGACCTGCAACAACGGCAACAAACCACTAGGGATGGGTTTGTGGGAAGGAGTGCCGCTACGCGAATTGATTTGGTCGACCAAGCCGAGCGGCGATCTACGCCGGGTCTTCTTCTACGGCTATCACAACGATGACCCGAAGCAACGGTTTCAAAGCTCGCTGCCGATCGGTCGCGTGCTCGAAGATCCGCCGGGCGAGTCGCCGGTGCTGGTCTGTTACAAGCTGAACGGCGAGTATCTCTCGGGCAAACGGGGTGGTCCGGTGCGCATGTTGATTCCCGAGGCTTATGGCTACAAGTCGGTCAAATGGCTGCAAAAGGTCGTGCTCACCAACGCGCCGTATGCCAACGACACCTATGCCAACGGCAACAACGATGTCGACAGTTGGATGAAGACCATGGCGCGATTCGTGTCGCATCCCGACAAGCTCAAGGCGGGCGAGAGCTTGGCGATGACGGGCGTCGCTCAGGTCGGCAGTGGCGGCCTACGCAAGGTGCAATACTGGCTGCATCCGGCCGACGCGAAATGGCCCGAGGATGATCCGAACTTCCTAAAGGCCGAGTGGATCGACGCCGAGTTGCTGGCCCCGCCGACCGCATGGGGCGGTGGTTTGCCCGAGGGTAAGCTGCCGACCGGTGTGACCCACATCGACCCCGCCACTGGGCGACCGGTGCAGTGGCCGCTGCGCTACACGATCGCCCATTGGGCAGCGGTCGTGCGTGACGTCAAACCGGGCAAGTACGCGCTGCGCTGCCGCACAATTGACGCCAACGGCGTGGCCCAACCCATGCCTCGACCGTTTCCCAAGTCCGGTCGTTGCAGCATCGACAAGGTCGAGATCATCGTCAGCTGACGGGACCGTTACGGAGCGCTCGGCAATTCCCGCACGTCGAACCGGGCGGGGGCGATATCGGCGGGCGTGCGGATGGTGCCGGTGAATGGCGTGGCCCAATCGACCGTTTGACACGGCGATAATTCGTCTTGGGGCTGGTGCCGTTGGTACACGGCAAATTGTTCGAGGCTGGCAATTCTCGGCTGGATACCAAATGTGATACATTGCCCGCTACCGTTGGGTACCTCGCCGACTCAGGTCACGAAGCGACTCGCGTTCGCACCACATTGAAATCCATTCGAGACGCACGGCGTCCGCAAGCAAACTAAGGACTCAACTCCTGACGTATTTGCTATCCCTGGCATTTTGGTCTTCATGGCAAACGAGATTGACGTCATTGTGGTCGGTGGTGGCGGAAGTGGTTTGGCGACCGCCGTGAGCGCGGCTCAACAGGGGCTCACGGTTCTATTACTCGAAAAACAACCGCAACTCGGTGGTACCACCGGGATCGCCGTCGGGTCGTTCACTGCCAATCGGACGCAGTTCCAACAGCGCGCGGGCATTGCCGATTCGCTCGACGCTCATGCCGAAGATGCCGCTCAATTCGCGGCCGCCGAAATCGAACGACGCAATCACGGCCCGCTGCGACGTTTTTTTCTCGATCACTCGGCCGACACGCTGGCGTGGCTCACCGAACTGGGCCTGCATTTTCATGGCCCGAGTCCCGAGCCGCCAAACCGAGTGCCTCGGATGCACAACGTCGTGCCGGGAGCGAAGGCATACATCGCAAACCTGCAAGC
>JAEUIL010000950.1 GCA_016794255.1 Planctomycetaceae bacterium
GAAGAAATTGCAGGAGAAGAAGTAAATCATGGCCAAGTACAAAGTCATCGGCACCCGTCCGATTCGCCACGATGGCGTCGACAAAGTCACGGGCCGCGCTCAATACACGAACGACATGGCGTTGCAGGGCATGGCCCATGCCAAGATCCTGCGTTCGCCGCACGCCCATGCTCGCGTCAAGAGCATCGACACCACCGCGGCGGCCAAGCTGCCGGGCGTCTATGCCGTAGTGACCGGCAAGGACTTCCCCAATCTCAAAGACAAGATGGCCGAGTTGGGCGAGGGAAGCGTCAATCTCGCGCATCTGTCGGCCAACTGTTTGGCCCATGACAAGGTGTTGTACAAAGGTCACGCCGTGGCCGCGGTTGCTGCCGTCAATGCCCACGTGGCCGAGGAGGCGCTCAAGCTCATCAAGGTCGATTACGAAGTGTTGCCGAGCGTGACCTTTGTGCTCGATGCGATGAAGCCCGACGCGCCGATTCTGCATCCCGATCTCACGACCGACGAACTCGGCAAGCCCGGCGCGGGCAACACGAATATCGCGAAACACTTGCACTTTGAAACCGGCGACGTGGCCGTCGGCTTCAAGCAAGCCGATGTCGTCGTCGAGCGCGAGTTCAAGACCGCGGTCGTGCACCAAGGCTATATCGAGCCGCATGTCTGCACCGTGTTGTGGAACCAAGATGGTCACGTGACCGTCTGGACCGCGACGCAAGGTTCGTTCACCTGTCGCCAGCAGACGGCCGAGTTGTTGCAGATTCCGATCGCGAAGGTGACCGTCGTGCCGATGGAAATCGGTGGCGGTTTCGGCGGCAAAATTCGCGTGTATCTCGAGCCCGTGGCGGCGCTGCTCAGTCGCAAGAGCGGTCGACCGGTGCGGTTGATGATGAATCGCGCCGACGTGTTCGAAGCGACCGGTCCCACGCCGGGCACGTTTGTGCGCGTGAAAATCGGCGCGAAGAAAGATGGCACGTTGGTCGCGGGTCAAGCGTGGCTCGCCTACGACGCCGGCGCGTATCCGTCGGGCATCATCGGCCCGGGCTGCATGTGCGTGTTCAGCTGCTACGAGTTCCCCAACGCCGTGGTTGATGGCTACGACGTTTGCATGAACAAGCCGCAAATGTCGGCCTATCGTGCCCCGGGGGCGACGCAAGCCGCGTTTGCGTGCGAGCAAGTGATCGACGAGTTGGCAGCGAAGTTGGGCCTCGACCCGATCGAGTTCCGGTTGAAGAACGCGGTCAAAGAGGGCTCACGCCGCGTCGATGGCCCGGTCTATCCGAAGATTGGCTTCATCGAAACGCTGCAGGCCGCCAAAAATCATCCGCATTACAAGTCGAAGCTCACCGGCGCGAATCGTGGCCGGGGTGTCGCGGCGGGCTTCTGGTTCAATTGCGGGCTGAAGAGCAGTTGCTCGGCCAGCGTGAATCTCGACGGCTCGGTGAATCTCATCGAAGGCTCGACCGACATCGGCGGCTCGCGCGCGAGTATTGCGATGCAGTTGGCCGAGACGTTGGGCATCGGTGCGACCGACGTCGTGCCGCGCGTCGTCGATACCGATTCAATTGGCTACACCGACGTGACCGGCGGTAGCCGTGTGACGTTTGCCACGGGCCTCGCCGCGATCGAATGTGCGCGCGACATTATTCGCCAAATGTCGGCCCGGGCTGCCGAGCAATGGGAGTGCAAGCCCGACCAAGTGACGTTTGCCGACGGCGTGTTCAAAGGCCCGAGCAAGTCGCTCGGCTTCAAAGAGCTGGCCGCGATTGTCGCCCAAACCGGCGAGCCCGTCGTCGGCCGAGCGACGGTTGACCCGCAGGGCGCGACCAACGGCTTCGGCGTTCACATTGCCGACGTAGAAGTCGACCGCGACACGGGCAAGGTCACGATCTTGCGATACACCTCGGTTCAAGACGCGGGGACGGCGATCCACCCCAGCTATGTCGAGGGCCAAATTCAAGGCGGCTCGGTGCAAGGGATCGGCTGGGCGCTCAACGAAGAGTACTTCTACGATGGCGAAGGCCGGATGCGCAACGCGAGCTTCTTGGATTATCGCATGCCGACGGCACTTGACCTGCCGATGATCGAAGCCGTGATCGTCGAAGTGCCCAACCCGGATCATCCATACGGTGTGCGCGGCGTAGGCGAAACGCCGATCGTCCCTCCGCCAGCGACGGTCGCCAACGCGATCCACGCCGCGATTGGGGTGCGGATGACCGAAGCGCCAATTTCCCCGCCGAAAGTTTGGGCGGCGTTGAAGAGCTAAGCACGGGCGCTGTCGCTCTTGCCAGAACTGAACGTCATCTAGTTCGAGTTGCCGCGAAGCCGGATATTCATGTTATGATAGGGTTGTCGCTTGACCCGCGAGGAACGCCATAACATGAAAATCAAAGTGATTCTGCACGACGCCGAAGAAGGCGGATATTGGGCTAGCGTGCCGTCGTTGCCGGGATGCTTCAGCCAAGGCGAGACGCGTGAGGAAACGCTGGCCAACATTCGTGAGGCAATCGAATGTTATCTCGACGCTCCTGATCTAGAAGCTCCGGCGACGGGACACGTCGAAGTTGTCGAAGTATGAAGTCGCTTTCGGGCAAGGAATTGTGTCAGGTGTTGGAGCGCCAAGGTTGGGCTTGCACGAGCATTCGTGGCAGTCATCATCGGTACGAAAAGCCAGGGGTAGCGCCGGTCATTGTTCCCGTGCATGGAAATAAGAGCCTCAAGACCGGCATGCAGCACGCAATCATGAAGGCCGCGGGGCTGACCGAGCACGATCTCTAGCAAGGTCGTCGCTCCTTTGAAATCTCAACCTGTGATCGATTCGCCCCCCCGGTTGCCCTGAAAACTTACAGCATGTCAAGCGGATCGACATCGACGATCCACTGCACATCGACCGGCGTTTTCAATTGCGGGTCTTGAGTCGCTTCCGCGATCGCGCGGTGCAGCCCCGCGCCGTCGAGACTTTGAAACTGCACTTGGAAGCGATAGAGATTCCGCAGCTTGGCGAACGGTGCCGGAGCGGGGCCCAGAGCGCGGGCGTCGACCTCGTGACACACGAGCGCGGCGCGAATCCGATCCGTCAGCGACTTGGCAAACGCCTCGGCCACCACATCTACCGGCCCGCGCACGACGAGCCGCACCATGCTGCCATACGGCGGATAGCCGAGCATCTCGCGCATCGGTAGTTCGTAATTGGCAAACGCCGCGTAGTCGTGACGCACCGCCGCCTGAATCGCGGGATGATCGGGGTTGAACGTCTGCACCATCACCCGGCCCCCTTGATCGCCGCGGCCCGTGCGACCGGCCACCTGCACCAACAGTTGAAACGTCCGTTCACTCGCACGGAAGTCGGGCAAATGCAACGCCGTGTCGGCATTGATCACGCCGACCAGCGTCACGTTCGGGAAGTCCAAACCTTTGGCGATCATCTGCGTGCCGACGAGGATTTTCACCTCACCATCGCGAAACGCTTGCAACGCAGCCTCGTGACTGCCGGGCTTGCGCATCGTGTCGGTATCCATCCGCAGACAACGTTGATCGCTGAACCGCGCCCGCACTTCGGCCTCGAGCTTCTGCGTCCCCAAGCCACCGTAGTTCATCCCTTCAAACGAGCATTGCGGACAACGCGTCGGCGGCGGGATCGTGTAGTCGCAATAGTGACACAGTGCGATGTCGGCCGAGCGATGATGCGTCAGTGCGATCTCGCAGTTCGGGCACTTCACCGTTTCGCCGCACCGTGGACACTGGATGTGCGTCGAGTATCCGCGACGATTGAGCAGCAAAATCACCTGTCCACCCTCGCGCAAGGCGCTTTCCATCGCCAACAGCAACTGCCGGCTGATCGCGCCGCGATACGCTTTCTCGCGTTCCGAGTTGCGCAGATCGATCGTCATCACATCCGGCAGGGGCCGATCGAGCACGCGCCGCGGCATCTCGACCAAGCGAAACTCACCGAGTCGGGTGCGCTGCCAACTCTCGAGCGACGGCGTGGCCGATCCGAGCACCATCGGCACCTGCTCTTCTCGGGCTCGAAAGAGCGCCACGTCCCGCGCGTGATAGCGGGGCGCCGTCTCTTGCTTGAACGTCGACTCGTGCTCCTCGTCGAGAATTACGAGGCCCAAGTGCGGCACCGGAGCGAAAATCGCACTACGAGCGCCGACCACCACCGACACTTCACCCCGGGCGATCCGCGACCAATGCCAATGACGCTCGGCATCGCTGAGATGGCTGTGCAACACGGCCACCTCGCCAAACCGGGCTCGAAAGCGCTGCCGAGTCTGCGGCGTGAGCGCGATCTCGGGGACAAGCACGATCGCCTGTCGGCCGAACTTGACGACCTCTTGAATCGCGCGGATGTACACCTCGGTCTTGCCGCTGCCGGTGATGCCATGCAGCAACACGGTCTCGTGTCGACCGGCATCGAGCGCGGCGACAATTGTGTCGAGCGCCTGCTGCTGATCGACGTTCAACGGATGGTCATCCTCGCGCACGGCGGGGGCCTCGCGATGATCGCCGAACCGCAGGCGCTCGTTACGCGTCGTGATCAACCCTTTGCGTCGCAGACCGCTGATCGGCGCTTGCGAGCAAGCCGCTTGGCGAGCGAGCTGCTGCGGGGTGAGCGATTCGAGCGAGACGGCCAACGTCTGCAACACTCGCCGTTGCACGTCGGTCACTTCGAGTTTCGCGAGTTGCTCGGCGACACCGGGCGCGAGTTGCAACAAGGTCGTGACCTTGGTGCCGGCCTGATCGCGCACACCGGCCGGGATCACGCTGTCGAGCACCTGCCCCCAGTCGCA
>JAEUIL010000957.1 GCA_016794255.1 Planctomycetaceae bacterium
TGATCATGCAGCGCACGTTGGGAACGTCGGGGGCTGAGAGTTTGTCAGCCGCGTCGAACATCTTCGTGGGCCAGACTGAGGCTCCGCTGCTGATTAAGCCGTTTCTGGCCTCGATGACGTTGTCCGAAATCATGGCTGTGATGGTCGGCGGCTTTGCGACGGTCGCCGGGGGCGTGATGGCCGCGTATATCAGCTTTGGCGTCGAGGCAAAGCACCTGCTGACCGCATCAGTGATCTCGGCCCCCGCGGCGCTGTTGATTGCCAAGATCATGCAGCCCGAGGTCGATCAGCCGAAGACGCTCGGTCGCGTCGAAATGAACGCCGAAACCGAGGCAACCAACCTCATCGAAGCGGCGGCGATCGGAGCGGCAGACGGCATGAAACTGGCGATCAACGTAGCTGCTATGTTGATCGCGTTCATTGCCCTGGTGGCGATGTGCGACTTCCTGTTGCTCAAGTTCGGATCGCTATTCGGTCAGCAGTGGGAACTCAAAACCCTGTTTGGCTATGCCTTCGCACCGTTCGCTTGGTTGATCGGCATCGAAAACAAAGACTGCCTCGAAGTCGGCAAGCTGCTCGGCACACGCACGGCGATCAACGAGTTCGTCGCCTACATCGACCTGGGCAATGTAGCGCGCGAGGGTTTAATCTCGGAACGCTCCAAAACGCTCGCCACCTACGCGTTGTGCGGGTTCGCGAACTTTAGCTCGATCGGCATTCAGATCGGCGGCATCGGAGCGCTCGTGCCCGAACGTCAGCCGGACCTCGCACGATTGGGGCTACGCGCCATGATCGGCGGCACGCTCGCCTGTTTCATGACCGCCTGCGTGGCGGGCATGCTGATCTGATCGACCGTGGCGCGTGCCGAGTGAACGCGGCCCCACGCTTAGCCACCGCTCACCGGGGGAATGCAAGCGACATCCGCCCCATCAGGCACGACCGTCGCATCGGTGGCGTAATCGGCATTCACGGCAAAGTGGCAATGCTTCTGCAATGACGTCAACGCCGGTACGTGCTCCGCCAAGATCGTGCGCACTTGGCCAATCGTCGCTTGCTCGGGCACCTCAATTTCCACCGCCGGAGCGCCGGCCAAGTCACGAACGACGGCAAACAACTGAACGGTTAACTTCATACCACACGGTCCCACGGTCAGAACACAGCTTCACAACGGGCCAACCACCCCAAATGCTAGCGTGCCCGTCCCCATCACCATAGAGCGCTCGGATTCTTCGCGATTTTGCCCTCACAATGTGCGATTCAGATAGATACATGGGTACCGATTTATGTTACGATCAAGGTTGGTCCAACCTCGTACTTGCTTCGTGGTTCCGATCCCCGCCCCTGTGGCGAACTCGTTCGCTAACGATCGACGTTCGCTCCCGCCCCGCAGTCACCGCCCCATGCTCCACTCACGACTCGTCGGTTTGACGGTGTTTGGCCTGTGCAGTTGGTTTCTTGGCGTCGCCACGTCGCTGGCTGCCGAGCGACCCGTGAGCTTCGTTAATGAAGTCGTGCCGCTGCTGACCAAGGCAGGCTGCAATATCGGCGTTTGTCACGCCAAGGCGGGCAACGGTCAGAACGGCTTTCAGCTGTCGCTGCTTGGTTTCGAGCCGCTCGAAGATTACGACCATCTAGTAAAAGAAGCTCGCGGCCGGCGTTTGTTCACGGCGGCACCCGACCAAAGCCTGCTGTTGCTTAAAGCGTCCGGCAAGCGTCCCCATGGTGGCGGCGTGCGGCTCGAAGAGACATCGGCAGGTTACGCGTTGCTGCGACAGTGGATCGCTCAAGGGGCTCTGCTCGACAAGGCCGACGCACCCAAGCTCGTGTCGTTCGCGGTACAACACGAGCACGGCACGATCGCGCGTGGCGGACAACAACAGCTCAAGGCCATAGCCAAGTATTCCGACGGTAGCGAACGCGACATCACGTCGATGGCCCTATATGAGTCGAATGATCGCTCGATGGTCGCCGTCGATGATCGCGGCCTGGTTAAGGTTCAAGACCTGACCG
>JAEUIL010000010.1 GCA_016794255.1 Planctomycetaceae bacterium
ACGGTCAACGCCATCTGCCCCGGCCCGGTGCATACCGTGATGAACGACAAACGTTTGCAATACGACTCGGCCCGCCTCGGGCAACCGTTCGAGAAAATCGCCACCGGGCAGACCGCGATTGGCCGCCGGCTTGAGCCCGACGAGATCGCTCCGCTGGCGGTGTATTTGGCCAGCGACGCCTCGGCCGCGATGACCGGTCAGGCGATCAATCTCGACGGCGGTATCGTGCTGACTGGTTGAGAGCTTCGCAAAAAGAGTATCCATCACGCTCCGCGTGATGCGCCCGGCAATCGATTCAGCACAAGTTGTCCTGGAATCAGAATCACCCAACATGTCCTCCGCCATCACGCGGAGCGTGATGGATACTATTTTTGATATGAACTCGACGTCTCGCAGGGTTCTCGTTCGTGGTTAAGGAGTTTGCATATGACGCGCATCGTGCTGGGTCTCGTAGCATGCCTGGGCTGGTTGCTCGGTTCGACGTGTGTTCTCGCGGCGGAACCCGACTGGCTCAAGGTCGTCGACAAAGCGGGTTGGCAGCCGCGCGATTCGCAAGGCGAAGTCGTCTTCAACGATCGCTTGTGGCTCTTCGGCGGCTGGTTCAACTCGTATGCCGCGCCGCCGCGTGATGTGTGGAACTCGGCCGACGGCAAGACGTGGCAGCGCGTGAGCGACGACGCTCCGTGGAAGCATAGCGATCTGCCGATGACCGTCACGTTCAACAACCGCATGTGGTTCATGGGTGGCTGGTACAACGGCCGACTGCCGGGCCACTCGGCGAGCAACGAGGTGTGGTCGTCGACCGACGGGGTCCAATGGGAGCAAGCGACCGAGCATACCGCCTGGACACCCCGTATCGCCGCGGGCTTGGTCGTGTTCAAGAACAAGATGTGGCTGCTCGGCGGGACCGAGAACTATTACTTCGGCGACGATCGCAGCTTGAAGAACGATGTCTGGTCGTCGGCCGACGGCAAGACCTGGACGCTCGCCACGGCGAACGCTCCGTGGTCGCCGCGTGCTTATCACCAAGCGGCGGTGTTGAACGATCGCATCTACGTCTTCGGCGGCGGCAACTATGTGCCGAAGTATCATGGCGTGAATGACGTCTGGTCGTCGGCCGATGGTGTGAATTGGACTCGTGAGACCGAACATGCCGGCTGGTCGCCGCGGCTATGGTTCTCGGCCGTCACGTATCGCGATCACCTGTGGGTGCTCGGCGGTTGGTCGAACAATCCCTCACGCAACTGGGGCGATGTGTGGTACTCACGCGATGGTCGAGAGTGGCAGCAGCTCAAGACCGAGCATGGTTGGAAAGAGCGGCACGAGCATTCGGCGTATGTGTTTCAAGACAAAATCTGGATCGCCGGTGGTCACGCCCAACCGTTGAGCAGCGAGGTCTGGTCGCTCGAGTTGCCGAAAGATTGGCCGGGTAAATAATCAGCGGAACAGCAGTCATGCCGCGTTGGGTGGGTCGAGTCGACGAGGCCCACCGCTCCGGCGGCGGTGCTTGGCGTCCCATTTCGATGATGGCCGGTGTTTGCCCGAGAGCCGAGGCAGCAATGGGTCGAGCAGCACTTGTAATAAGTGGTTGCGATGAGTGATTGCGTCTAGCCTACCACGGATCACGAGAATTGCCGCGCTTGACGCGCGTTCAATTATCGGTTCCTGCCACCTTTTCGTCGTCCGGTTGCCCTGGTACTGATGGCCTTCCTGAGAATGAATAGTACAATGAAACTGCAACGCCGTCATGGCTTCTCGGAAGTCGCAAAATGTTCAACATGCACCTACGCCCAGAAGGCCAAGCGCCAGAAGGCCATGCTCGCTCTGTATTCTGGCCGTGGGTCGCTCGTGCGGTTGGGTGTGGAGGTGCGGTAGCTACCGTGCTATTTTGTGTTGGTTTTGGTAGCCTTCTTTTCTCTTTACGCATTCCACGATTGAGCAAGGGCTACTTCCCAGCTACCTTTCATCAATCACTTGAAAAATCATTGCCTGCCTCCTTACCGGAGTCTACGGAATTCCTGAACGCCGTTTTTTTCACGGTGCTGGAGACGTATTGGTACTTATCGCTGCGACGGTCCCCCAAGAGGACGTTCAGGCCGTTAAGCAGCAATTCGTCGAAAGTAAGAATGTTCCCCCGCTGTATGAGTTTTCGACAGTTTTGGGTCGTGAGGCGAATGATTCGGAAATCGCTTTCACAGGTCATTCAAAGTGGGGTGGATGTATCGTTCTCAATTCAAAGAACAATACGTCGTCCGAAGTCCTCTTTTTTACAATTACATGGGAAGGGCCGTGGCCCTGGCCCTGACCCCATTTGAGATAAACGGTGTCAGGAACCGTATACCACAGTGATCCGCACTTCCAACATCATTTCGCCATCGAACATCGTCGCTACTAGTCGATCGAAGCCCGCGAGCATTCCCGTAAATACACCTAATACACGAGCGGCCCAACGGCGTCGTTGATCGATCTCCACGGCAATTCACCACCGCCGACAGCGTGGGCCTCGCGGACTCGACCCACCCTACGGCTACGACGGTACATCGCCGTGTGACAAGTATCACTACACGTCACAAAGCTTCACCGCCTCGCGCAAGCCGACGAGCGGGTCACGGGTCGGAATAAACTCTTGGCCAACGTAGCCCGTGTAGCCTATGTCGAGCAGCTTGCGCATGATCGGCGGAAAGTTGATCTCTTGCTGATCGTCGAGTTCGGCGCGGCCGGGATTGCCGGCGGTGTGAATGTGGCCGATCACGTCCTTGAGCTGTTCGAGCCGGCGGATCACGTCGCCGTTCATGATCTGCACGTGATAAATGTCGAACAACAACTTCACCCGCGGCGAACCGACCCGCCGAATGATGTTCGCCAGATAGTCGACGTCGTCCCCTTGATAGCCGGGATGGCCCTTCATGGGATGCGAATCGTCACGCGTGTTGAGATGCTCGACGCAGATCGTCACGCCTTTTTGCTCGGCGTAGCCCGCGATCTTTTTCAGACCCGCGACACAGTTGTCGGCCCCTTCCTCGCGGCTGATCTCGCCACTCTTCGGGTCCTCGGCATCGCGCCATTTGTAGCCCGTGAAGGCGATCACGCTCGGAAAGCCATACGCCGCACACGCGTCGATCACTTCCTTCGTGCGGGCGATCACCTCGTCGTGGTACTTCGGGTTATTGAACCCTTTCACAAACGGCGCGCCGGGCATGCCGTTCGGAGCAATCGCACAGACCAGGCCATGCTTCTTGAGCGTGTCCCAATACTTGGGCTCGACAATCTCGACACTCACGCAGCCGAGGTCTTTCGCGACTTTGCACGTTTGCTCGATATCCCATTTGTCACCGGCGATGTTGAAGCACCAGTAGACGATCGACTGCTTGATGCGTCCTTTGGTTGCCGCCGGACCCTCGGCAGCCACGGCCAATTCCCCCGCCGCCGGCGCAATCGCCGCCGACATGACCGCCGCACCGAGCAAATGACGACGATTGAACGCATGGTCGCGGGACGATTCGGCAGGCATGGCGTGACCTCGAAGGAGATTTCTGAGATAGGGTGAACCGGTGCGGATAGCGTAAGACAGGCGGCTGGCAACGTCAAATCGGCGGCAAAGCGGCAAGTGAAAGCGTTGGGTAATGTGTGCCATGTCCACGTCTTCGTGGATATGCTTTTTCACCGGCGCGCATGCCCACGCGAGTCAACTACAAGTTCTAGGAGTCGCAGCGATCACATGAAATCAACGAGTGGCCATCAAATAGAAACCGTACAGGGGTGTACCTAAGAATGCGCCTGCAAGCGTCCAGGCAAATGGACGACCGCAAAGGATCCCAACAGCCGAAAACATGAGAGCTCCCACAACGGTTGGGCTAAAAAAGTCCATGGCCCAAACGTAGCCATTTATATACTCCTGGCTATTTACGCGGGACAGAAATCCTTTGGCCCAAGTACAGGCAATGCTGAACACGACCATCGCCACCAGCAGACGCTGTAAAGTGAACTGAAACGTCGCGTTGTCCGGTGCCCGTTCCATGAGATGCTGCCCGTCAGTAATCCTACAAATGCAAATACGCCATCAAGTCGCGTGTACCTAGCGCTCGTGGGCTCGCAAATACGTCGCCGGCCACGAAGCCTACGGCACCGCTGAAGTGTAAGACTCGGGCGCGAACGTGCGCTGCTCGGCCCAACGTCGCTTCACAGCTTCGGTTGCAGCACGACGAGAATTGCGGGCGTGATGATGAGATCGCAAATCACCGCGATGCCGATCACCATCGCCGTGATCACGCCAAAGTACACCGTCGGATTAAAGCTGCCGAGCGTCAGCGCCATGAAGCCCGCGATCAAGATCAAGCTTGTGGCGATGATCGGCGAGCCGGCGACAAGCATCGTCTGACTGATCCGCTCCTCGATCTTGGCGTGCGGGTCGGTCTGATCGCGCAGATGGACCAAGAAGTGGGCCGTGTCGTCGACGACCAAGCCGATCGCGACCGTCGCCGTCATCACCGTGCCGGGATCGAGGCGGATATCCAAAAGCGACATGATCGCCATACCGATCGCAATCGGCACCAGGTTCGGCACCATCGCCAGAAAGCCGAGCTTCCACGAGCGCAGCAGCACCATCATCATCAGCGAAATGGTGAGTGCCGCGGTGGGCAAGCTCTTGAGCTGGCTCGAAACCAAGTAGTCTTGCATCGCCGAGATCAGCTTGATGAAGCCGGTCCCTTCGACATGCAGATCGCTCTTATCGCCAAACTCCTCAGCCAACTTCGCATCGATCGCCGGAATGCGAGGCGTGAGTTGGTCGGCATCGGCGAGCCGAATCCGCGCCGTGATCCGGCCGATCGAAAAGTCATCCTGCACCAGCGTGTTCATATCCGCGGGCGAGGCCCGCATCATGCCTTTGATAATCACGCTGATCCGCCGTTGATGCGGCAACTCGGCTTTCCCCTCGGGATCTTTCACGCGTTGATACTCTTTGAGCGCATCGACAATCGAGAAGACCTGCATCACGGCCGGCTGCTGTTCCAAGAATCGCTCAAATCGATCGAGTCGTTCGAGCTTGTCGCGATCGGTCAGACCCCGGTCGGGGGCGGTGACTAGGAACTCGACCGTCGTCGAGCCGGAGAGCATCTCGTCGATCGCTTCAATATCTTGCCGCAACGGGTCGTTGCCGCGAAAGTAGTTCATCGGGTTGGCCG
>JAEUIL010000026.1 GCA_016794255.1 Planctomycetaceae bacterium
CCATCCACGCCTCTCCGCCCCGCCCTTCGCTTGCGGTTTCGCGCCTTCCGCTGAACACGCGTCTCGCGTGCCATGATGCACCATCGGTGCAAATTCTGCCCCGCCGCAAGCCCGCGGTGTATTCACCGCGGGCTAAAGTGACGGCTCACTCCACGTCATGCCCTTCCATCACGTCGACCATCGGCGGAGCGGCGTGCGCCCGAAACTCACCACAGGCCAGTCGATCGAGATAGTCGCGCAAACAGCGCATCGCCCGGCCGGATAAGAGCAAGATGATCGGCACGTTCGTCGCCAGCATGCAGCCCGCGCCCAAGTCGGCGAGGTTGCCCAACTGCCGATCGGTTCGCACGAATTGCGGAAACGACGCGATCACAATCGCCACGCAAAACACAAGCTTGTACGGCACCACGAACCTTGCTCCTAGCAAGAACACGGTCGCCTGCTCGCCGTAGTAACTCCACGAGATCAGCGTCGAGACGGCGAACAACCAACAGGTGAGCGTGACCAGATATTTGCCCAAGCCCGGCACGGCTCGATCGAAGGCGTGCCCCGTGAGTGCGGCGCCGGTCAATTCGCGATACACGTTGCCATCGACGATCTGTGCCCCCTCGGCCGGCCTGCGCCACGTAATCTCCAAACCGCCTTGCGGATCGTTGGACTTACGGACCACGTCTCCCACAATCTTCACACGCTTGGTGCCGCGATCGACGTTTACACTCGTGGTATCGCCCAACACAAAGAAGCTATGTCCCTCGGCCCATGTCTCCGGCAGCGGCAATTTCGGCAGCGCGTCGATGGCCCTCGGCCCGCCGATGACCCACTCACCATCAGCGTTCAGTGCCATATGCAGCTCACCCCCCAACCGCCCAACCGACTCGCGATTCCACGTGCCGGTGCTCAGAATAACGAGTGCCGTCAGCGTACAAACCAGGCACGTATCGACGAACGGTTCGAGTGCCGCCACGATTCCCTCGCGGGCCGGCTCGCTGGTCTTCGCCGCCGAGTGTGCCACGGGCGACGAACCTTGCCCCGCCTCATTTGAAAACAACGCGCGTTGCAAACCCGTGGTCACGCCGAACCACGCGGTCGCGCCGAGAAACGCCCCTTGGGCCGCGGTCGGTGAAAACGCCTCTTCGACAATCATGGCCAGCATCGCAGGAACATCGGCCGCTTGCACGACGAGCACCACACAGCCCGCGAGCAAGTACAGAGCGCACATGCCGGGCGTGAGCCAAGCCGTGACATCGCCGATGCGTTTGATGCCGCCGATGATCGTCAGGCCCGTGACCACCGCCATGATGCTGCCCGACACAACTTGCGGCACGCCGAAATAAACCTGCGTGATGTTGGCCACGTTCCACGATTGAAACATGTTGCCGCCGGTGAACGTGGCCAGTAATAACGCCGCCGAGAACAAGCCGCCCATGGCATACGCGATCGGCCGTGCGATGCCGCCCGTCGGTTCGCCCCAACCGCGGGTAATCACGTACATCGCCCCGCCGCGCGGATTGTCGGGATCGGTCGTGTCGCGATACATCAATGCCAGCGTCACTTCGGTCGCTTTGATCGCCATGCCGAACAGACCGGCGATCCACATCCAGAACAGCGCCCCGGGACCGCCGAGTGCGATCGCAATCGCGACCCCCGCTATGTTGCCGAGCCCGACCGTGCCGGAGAGCGCGGTCGACAACGCTTGAAAGTGATTGATCGCCCCGGGGTCGCGGCGGTTGTCGTACTTGCCCCGCAGCAGTGCGACACCATGCGTCCAGGCGTGGTACTGCACGAATTTGCTCCAGATGGTGAAGAGCACTCCGAGAGCAAACACGATATAGAACGTGGGCGTCGACCACAGGACCGAGACCACGCTATTGATGAGATCATTAAGCTGCGTCATGACAAGAGTCGCCAGCCAAGGTGAAACGGTGAGGCTGCCCGAATTGTGGTCGCTGGCGATAGAGCGTCAATAGCGAGCGGGGCTCGCCCATGTCTGAGGCTCGGTTCGTCCTTGAAACCGCCTCGTTGCGTGCGGCTGCGAGCGGCATTAGACTGCGATGAGGGGATAACCAAGCTACCGAACGTTTGCCATGCGGAGTCGATCGATCATGAACCATGCACGAATCTTGGCGGGATTGTTGTCCTTGGCGCTCGTGAGCGGCTGCGGCAGCGGCGTCACGTATGCTCCGCAACCGCAAAAGGCTCACGTCTCGACGACGATCAAGAAGGGGATGACCGAGCAAGAGGTGATCGCGATCCTCGGCGAACCGACGCGGCGCGGCAAGTTCTTGGAGTATCCGAACGACCCGATCAAGACCGCCAACAAAGAGCAGGTCATCTATTGGGAAAATCCCAAGACGGGCAATATCCAGGTGCAGTTCAAAGCCGGCTTGGTGCATGGCATCCTGAAGAAGTAGTCGCGGCGCAGCGCCGCGCGGAGCAGACGCCATGTCGAACTCCGAACCGGACCAACCCTCGGCCGATCCCGAAGCTGTAGTCGCCAGCGACCCGCCGGCGGATTACTCGTTGGCCGCTGAGTTGCCGACTGCCGAAACGCATCGTCGCCGACTGCGCGACGAGCATGTGGCGGCGCTCGCCCAGTGGCACGCCAAGACCGTACTGACCTACGGCACGGAGGCAACGGACGCGCAGTTTTCGCTGCGGACGCTGCTTGGGCTCATGACGCTGGCGTGTGTCGTGTTTGCCGTGCGACGATTCTTCGCGCCCGACGTCTTCGCCGGGCTGTGCGGGCTGATCACGCTACTATATCCCGCCGTGACCACGTGGTTGGCAAGCGACCTGCGTGAATCGCCGCTCGCTCGGCAGATCTGGCTGTTGCTACTGGCCATTTACATCACGTCGATCGGTCTGGCGATGGCGGAGCGCTGAGGAACGCAATCGATCGACTTGGCGGAGGTAAGGGAACGCGGATAAACGCAGATAAACGCAGATGAACACGGATGGTCGACAGATGAATTGGCGATGATGTTCAACGCGGGGAACTCGGATCAAAAGTTAACCCACAAGAACATTGTCATCTTCTATTTACATCCATCCCCTTAATCCCCTTCATCTGCGTTCATCTGTATTCCCTACGCTTGCCACCGTCAAAAGTTCAGCCGGTGACTCCGCCGTGCCGGTCGAAGGGATCCGTTCACGGCGTAAGTCACGTCCTGCTGGCAGCGGTATGCGGCGACTAGCTCCAGCGCGAGAAAACCTCGGCGCGGATAGCGTCTGCGTCGTAGCCCGCCTCGTCGGTGGTGCTCGAGTTCTGCGCGAGATAGAAGGCCAACATCGCGAGGTCTTCCTCGGTGCAGAGCCGACGTGTGCCAGCGGCGAGGGCGTCGGTCATCACGCCGGTTGAATCGTGATCGTCGATGTCGGGCAGGCCGAGAATGTGACCCATCTCGTGCATCACAACGGTCAGCAAATCCATCTTCCGCATGCCCGGGGCGCGACGCTCGGAACCGCTGATCTCAACCGGGAACTCTTCGTCGGCCAGCGGCGTGCTGTCGACAAACCAACCGAAGCCGGCCGCATTGTCGTCGAGCGTGATCACCTGACCGCTGGCAGCCGTGCCGAGCAAGTTCGTCGCGCCGAAGTCGGCAATGACGTACGACGTGTTCCGCAAGGTCGCGAGTTGCTCGGCGTTCAAACCGAGATCGCTCCAGCGCGTGATCGCCGCGGTGACGATGCTCGTCAACTGGCTTTGAGTGAGCCGCGTCTTGTCGATTGTCGTCGGGCTACCGCTGGCCACGAGCGGCGAGACCAACGTGACGGTCGTGGTCGACGTGCCGATCGCGGTCGGCGTGCCAGTGCCGTCGTTAGCCGCGAAGGTCACGAGCCGCGCCGGCGACAACGTCGGAGCACCCGCGAGGTTGCGGTACTGAATCGAACGCATCAACGTTTGATACGTCGCCGGGGACGCGCTGCCGGTAAACACGACCGTGCCCGCAGTGCCCGATGGCGCCGAGGCCGAGATCCCGCCGGGCAGCGTGTAGTAGATCACTTCATTCGCACCGTTCTGCGGATTGGTGATCGTTACCGTCAGCGAAGTCAGGCTGGTGTTGTCGGCGTCGGTGAGCGTGCTGGTCGAATAGGCCAGCGTGAGCGGACTGCCGCTGCCGGTGTGATACGTCACCGCATGATTGCCGCCAGTGGCGATGGGGCCGTTCAGGTCGACCAAGGGCGCGTCATTGACCGACGTGACCGAGATGACCCGCGACAACGGCGCACTCCCCGCGGTGCTGTCGAATACGACGACCGAGATGGTGCGCGGCGTGGTGTTGGGATTCTCGCTCAGGTTCTGATACGTGATCAACCGCAGGGCGTCGTTGTACTTGGCGAGCGTTTGTGTGCCGTTGAGTGTGAACACGCCGCTGGTGGTGTTGAACGAGCCGCCGATGCCGACGTTCGTGTAGTTGAGACGATCTTGATCGGCAAAGTACGGCGAGATCGTGATCGTGGCCTTGGTCAAGCCATAGCTGTAACCGCCGCCAACGAAGTACGACGAGTCGGGATCGTTCGCCGAGATGTCGGGGAACACGATCATGTTACCCGCGTTTTCGACATACGTCAGGCCGGTCGTGGTGCCGCTCGAACTTGGCGCGTCGGCCGTTGCCGTGATCGAAATCGTCGCATCGCGGAACGAACTGAGATTCGCGCCATCGCTCGCCACGAACCGGACGGTTCGCGCCGTGGTCTTGGGATCTTCCGACAAGTTCTGGTACGCCACGGTCCGCAACACTTGTTGGAAGTTGGTCGCCGTGTCGGGCCCCATCAACGTGAGCACGCGCGTGGTCGAGTTGTAGCTGGACGTGATCGACGTGCCGGTCGTGACTGCCGAGAGGACTTCATCGACACCGTTGGGCGCGGCCATGAGCGTGGCCGTGATCGACAACAGATACGTGCTGTCGCTGTCGGTGACCGTCGCCGTGTTCGTGGTCAAGTTGACCGCCGGGTTGTTCTCGGTATAGGTCACCGAGTTGCCGAAGTTGGCGAGCGGGCCGTTCAGATCCACCGCTGGCAGCGCGACGCCCGGGAACAAGAAGAACAGATTCGCCGTCGCTGTGCTCGTCAACGGGTCGGCCACGCCGTTGGTCGTGCCGTTGTCTTCGAGCGTGTACACGAAACTCGCCGGACCGCTGTAACCGAGCGGTGGCGTGTACAGCACATCCGAGCCCGAGATCGAGACCGTCGCACCCGACGGCAGCGCCGAGCCGACCGCAATCAACGACAATGTCTGCGGGTTCTCGTTGAGCGGCCCGCGAATGTCGTTCGCCAGCAGCGTGGCCATCGCAATCGTGCGCGTGCCCGGGCCGATGTAGAACGGAATCGTATCGTTGACGCCGGTCGGGGCGTCGTTCACTTCGGTGATCGTGACATCGAACGACGTCTCGACATAGTCGCCGTCGGTGTCAGTGGCACGAACGGTGATCGTCGCCGGTCCGCCGTTGGCCGGCGAATTGAGATCGGCCGCGTAATCAAGCGTGAACTCGCCGGTCGAGTTGTTGATGCTCACCGAACTGAACAACGCCGAGTTCGTATTGCCGGTAACGGTGTACGTGAGCGCCGGGTCGAGATCTTCTTGATCGGCGAACGACGGATACAAGCTGAACACGGTGTTCGCGGCGTCCTCGGCGACCTCCACATCGGCAATGCCCGTCGTGGTGGGAATCACATTGACCCGCAAAGTCACATCGTTGCCATCACCAGCAACGGGTCCTGAATAGTGGATGTAGAACGTCTTACCACCGGAGACAAACTTGCTGCCACCCGGAAGTCCGAAAAATGTACCACTCACAGAGTCAGCGAGATCATTATCGATCAAGCGGAACGTATCTCCCGCGGCCGGAGTAAACCCTGTGGTCGTGGTAAGCACACTATTGCCCAAGGTCACAACGCCATTGACAGCCAATTGATCGTAGCCGCTGCCGGCCAACGTGCCATTGATATCAAGCGCCAGCGAATCATCGGCATCCAAGGTCAGATGGCCATTGATTGTGACGAGCGCCGTCGACTCGCCAATGTTGAACGCAATGGCTTTCGTAGACGGTGTGACATCGCCCGAATAGGTGCCGCCCGTCACCGTGATCGTGGCGGTCGAGGCGGCGAGATTGACAGCCTCTTGAATACGACCGGTCACGCCGGCTTGAGCCAGTTGCGCGGTCACGAACAACGAAGCGGTCCCGCCTTGGAAACCAGGTGTAACCAGATCGGTGTCGGTGCCGCTACCCAGGTACGGCGTAACGTCGACATTCGCAGCGGCAGGCCCGAGCACTTTAGCAATCACGCTGGCTTCGGTGGTCGTGCCGAACCAGTTGCCGCTGGCGTTCACCACCTCGGGATTCGTTTCGCGATTGAAGATCGCGATCGAGCTGCCGAGGCTGTTGTTCGAGATCGTGTTCGTTGACTGCGTACCGTTGAACTGGTCGTCGATACGGATGTCGCCGTAGCCGTTGACCAAGTCGACGGTCGTGCCGTTGCCCGAAAACACGTTGTTCGTCACGGTCACGTTCTGGGCACCCCGCGTCGGATCGGCCGTGTTGCCAAAGGCCGTGAGCCGCAGGCCGTAGAGCGAGTTGGTCGTAAAGCTATTGCGCGCGATCGAGCTATTTAAGGGACCACCGGCCAAACCGCCCGTGTTGTTCGTGAAGGTGTTTTCCACAATCTGCGCATTGGCAAACGAGCGTTGACCGGCGTTGAAGCCGAGGGCGTGTCCTTGGAACAGATTTCCTTGCACCAACGGCGTGCGGAGCGAAACACTGGTACCGATGTTGCGATTGCCATCCACGAACACGCCGGTGCCGCCCGTAGCGCCGTTACGCAGCACGTCATTGTTCGTAAAATGCAGGCCGTGGAACTGATCTGGGCCGTCGAAGAAGACCGCCTGTGTCGAGCCGGTCGCCGCTACGAAGACGTTTTGATCGATCGTGGCATCAATGGCATTCTTGTTCAGAAACAGTGCCGATGCCGTGAAGCCTGCGGCGACTTCGACGTAGTTGTTTAGCAACTGCAGGCCATCAGTCGCGCCAGTGGTCGATTCAATCACACCTGACGCGCCATTCAGACTGCCGATGAATGCAAAGCCATCGACAATCACACCGCCGGGGTTGCCCTGCAACTCCAAGGCGCGACCCGCTACAGGAGCCACGATCGATTCGGTAGCCGGATT
>JAEUIL010000062.1 GCA_016794255.1 Planctomycetaceae bacterium
ATTATGATCGCCCGCGAAACGAGATGCTACGCAGACCTGCGGCAAAATAATTCGTTCAACGGCCACCGCGAGAATGATCGGCCGTGGTCTGACGACTCGTCACAGCGCCTGCGTCTGATTGTGATCGCTGGCCACGGCAGGAAATTCGAGAATGAACTTGGCCCCCTGCCCTGGCTCGCTCTCGACCAAGATGCGACCCCCGTGCTCTTTGAGAATCTTCTGACTCACGGGCAAACCCAGGCCCGTCCCCCGGCTCCCTTTGGTCGAAACGAACAACGAGAAGACGTGCTCCATCTCCTCCGGCGGGATGCCTGCGCCGTTGTCTTCGATCGTCACGCGGGCCATGCTCTCGTCTTTGTCGTACTGCGTCGCGACCTTGACGCGCCCCTCGTGCGTTTCGTCTTCAGTGCTGTCTTTGCCGCAGGCGTCGATCGCGTTGGTGACGACGTTCAAGATCGCGCGGTGTAGCCCCTCGGGATCGAACGTCAGCAGCGGCATTTTGGTCGTCGGAATGATGACGAGCTGCACACGATGCTCGGCCGCGCGAGTTTGCATCAACTCGACCACGTCGGCCGCGACGCGGTTGAGATCCGCTGGGGCCAAATCGGGCTCGCGTTCTTTGCTGAACGTCAGCATGTCCATCACCAGATTGCTGATCCGCTCCTGGTTTTTCTCGACGAATTCCCAACCCTTGCGGGTCATGGTTTCGTCGTGCCGCGAGAGCCCCTCTTTGATCAAAAAACTGCCGCCGCGGATGCCCTGCAAGATGTTCTTGATGTGGTGCGAGAGTGTGGCAATCGTTTGACCGACGGCCGCCAGCCGCTCGGCCTGCACCATGGCCGAGTAATACCGTGTGTCCTCGACGGCTAGCGCCGCTTGATGAGCAATCGCGATCATCAACTTGAGATGCTCTTCGGTGAACTTCGTGCTCTGGCCCGACTGGATCAGCTTCTGCGGCGAGATCGACGTGTCGATATAGATCACGCCCACGGTGTTGTAGCGTCCCTGCATCGGCACGCAGATCGCTTCGCACACTCCGGACTGCAAGATACTGCCGGCCGGGTTCCAGCGGTTGTCCTCACGCGCGTCGCTGGTCAACACCCCCTCATTATGCTCGATCACATAGTCGAGAATCGTTTTGCTGATCGACATCTGCTCGTCAGCGACACCCTGGCGATTGCGCCGCGCGGCGGGCTCGAGCGTGCGGGACTCGGGATTGTAGAGCATCACGCAACCGCGGTCGGCCTCGACCCAATCGAAGATCCATTGCAGAATGCGACCGAGCAGCTGATCGATGTCGAGCGTGTGGCTCACCGCCATCGCCGTGCGATACATGATCTGCAAGTTGCTGCGAGCTCGGGCCAGCCATGCCGTCGGGGGCGAATCGCTGTCGAAGTTAAAGTCGAGGACCCGGCTGCCTTCTTCTTGCGGCATCGAGCGCACGATCCGCGACCGATCGCCGGGCTGCTGCTTGGCGATGATGCTGATCTTGCTCGCCAAATCACCGACCGAGCTGTCGCCGCCGCCGGTGAAGAGCATCTTCGTGCTGCCGATCATCAACTCATCGCCGGTCGCCAGCTCATGGGTCTGCACCACCTGACCATTGACGAACGTACCGTTGGAACTGCCCAGGTCGGCGACCACGAACGTGCGTCCCTGCCGGCGCAACACGGCGTGCCGCCGCGACACTTCGGTGTCGTGCAATTGGATCACGTTGCCTCGATCGCGACCGAGGCTGATCGCGTCCTGCTCCAGATTGAAGCGGACGCCTTGATCGTTGCCTTCAAAGACGAACAGCGACGGCACGGGCTTCCTCAAGCGTAGAACGACTCAGTCACCCAGCGAGCGACGAGCCTCGTTCAGGAACGACTCGATTTTACGAATCAATGGACCATAGTGATAGGGTTTTGCGACGAACTCACGGCCCGCGCGACCCTCGGATTGTCGCCGCAGTTTGCCCAGCACCACAATTCTTGTCTCCCCATCGGCCCATTCGACCGGCAGCGGCTCGCAAGCCACGTCGTACACGATGCAGTCGGGCTGGTGTCGTTGCGCCAGGTCGACGCCTTCGCGAGCACCGCTGGCCGTTAAGGCCATCAACCCGCGACCGTCGAGCAACGTGCGTAGCACCTCGCGAGTATCTGCGGACGGATCGACAATCAAGACGCTCGGTGAGGCAGGCATCGCAGGCACCTCCATGTGCCAGGATCGAAAGGTGAGCAACAATCGTCCTTAGGACGGGTCACCAGTCCCGTGCATGAGTCTGTGAAAGGACTTGGACGGGACTGGCGACCCGTCATACCGATGATGTAAATCGATGGCAGGGTTGTGGGCGGGAGGGGGGAAGATATCGCCGCTTGCCGCTCGTGTCAAAAGCGAAATCTGCTTGACGATATCATCGCAAGCATCGAGAATTCAACGAGTTAGCTGTGCCCGCCTCGCCATTCCCACCTCAACCATCCCAAGTCCGTCACGCAACACGTGGGGACTGCCGTTTTCTCTCGGATTCGATACTCATGAAGCGTCCTGCGTTGTCCCTGGTCTTGATTGGGTTGTTCTCCCTAAGTGCCGTCTCCTGGGTCGTCGCTGCCGAAAAGGAAGCAACCAAGTCCGAATCGTCAAAAGCTGTCGCGACATTCTCGGCGAGTGGCGATCGACTGTTGAACGCCGTCAAGTATCTTGCAGCGGACGAGCAAGAAGGACGCGGCGTGGGAACCAAGGGGCTCGACCGCGCCGGCGACTACATCGCTGCTCAGTTCAAGAAGCTCGGCCTGAAGACTGAGCTGTTCGACGGCAAGCCGTTCCAGACGTTCACGATGCAAACCGGCGCCGAGCTCGGCCCGAAAAACGAAGCCGCGCTCGTGAACACGGGCAAAGAGGGAAAGAAGCTGGTGCTCAAACTCGGCACCGATTTCAACACGCTGTCGCTCGGCGGCTCGGGCAAGTTTGATCTGCCGCTGGTGTTTGTCGGCTATGGCATCACGGCCAAGGACGAGAAATACGACGACTACGCCGGTATCGACGTCAAAGACAAAGCCGTGATCGTCATGCGTCACGAACCGCAACAGAACAACCCGCACAGCGCGTTCAACGGCACACAAACATCGCCGTATGCTCCGTATGTGCGGAAGATCTCGAACGCCTACGAACATGGCGCCGCGGCGGTGATCTTTTTGACCGACGACTACGACATTCAACAACGGGTCGAGCAGGCTCGGAAACGTTGGCTGCAAGCGATCGACGAGTTGACCGAGGCGACCGAAAAGTTCAAGAAGATCGAAAAGCCGACGCAGGCCCAAACCGAGGAGTTCCGCAAAGAGTCGATCAAGCTGACCGAAGCGATCGGCCGGTACTCGAAGACGCTGGAAGACGAGTACGACCCGATGGTGACCTTCAAAGGAGCCGGTCCCGGCGGCGAGTCGACGCGGATTCCGGTCATTTATGTCCGCCGCACGGCGCTCGCCGAGATGGCTCAAGATGCCCTGGGCACCGATCTCGCTGCGATCGAGCGAGAGATCGACAAGGGTCCCACGCCGCACAGTCGCGAGCTGAAAAACTGGCGTCTACAAGGTGAAGTGACGGTCAAACGGACCGAGGCTCAGGTCAAGAACGTCGTCGGCGTACTCGAAGGCTCGGGCCCCAAGGCCGACGAGACCGTCGTGGTCGGCGCTCATTACGATCACTTGGGCTACGGCGGCGAAGGTTCGTTCGTGCCGAATGCCAAGGAGATCCACAACGGCGCTGACGACAATGGCTCGGGCTCAGCCGCGCTGCTCGAGGTCGCGGCGCTGATGGCTCAGCAACAGGGCAAGCTGTCGCGACGCGTCGTGTTCATCGCTTTCACTGGCGAGGAACGTGGCCTGATCGGCTCGGCACGTTACTGCAAAGAGCCGCTCTATCCGCTCGACAAGACCGTGGCGATGGTCAACATGGACATGGTCGGCCGACTGACCGACAACAAACTGATCATTCAGGGTGTCGACACCGCCAAGGAATTCGACGTGATCATCGACGGCCTGAACAAGCGGTTTGATTTCAAGCTGACCAAGCAACCCGGCGGCTTTGGGCCGAGCGACCACTCGTCGTTCTACTCGCAGAAGGTGCCCGTGATGCACTTCTTTACTGGCACGCACAAAGAGTATCACCGTCCGAGCGACGACGTCGAGTTGATCAACGTGGACGGCATGAAGCGGATTGCCGAGATGGTGGCCGAGACGACGCTGGCCATTGCCCAGGCTGACGCCCGGCCGTCGTACCTGGAAAGCAAGCGTCCCGCAGCCGCGATGGGTGGCGGCGGCAATCGTCCGTACTTCGGCAGCATACCGGACTTCGCGCAGAACGAGCCCGGCTACGCCTTGATGGGCGCGGCTAAAGACAGCCCCGCCGAGAAGGCCGGAATGAAGGCGGGCGACATCATCATCAAGCTCGGCGAGAGCCGCATCGGCAATCTCGAAGATTTTGATAGCGCCTTGCGCAAATACAAAGCCGGCGACAAAGTCGTGGTCGTGGTCAAGCGCGGCGGCAAAGAAGTGCCGCTGACGGTAACACTCGATCCACCGCGGTAAGCGGGAGAGGAAAGTAGGCAGAGGGCGGTAGGCAGTACGCAGTGGGCGGAGAGGTGAGCGATGGGGGCAAGAACTATCGGGATTTGGTTGCTTGGCAGAAAGCGATGGAGTTGGTTGTTGAGGTGTATCGAACGACAAAGTCGTTTCCTGTCGATGAGAAGTTTGGATTGACATCTCAATTGCAACGGGCTGTCGTTTCTGTGGCCGCCAACATCGCCGAGGCCCAGGGGCGTTTCGGAGAACGTGAGTTTGTCAACTTCTTGTCCATCGCGCATGGCTCATTGCGTGAAACGGAGACCCACATCCAGATTGCCTTTCGTCTCGGCTACATCACCAACGACCAACAAGACACGCTACTCGACCATGCGTCGTCTGTAGGTCGCTTGATCAACGGACTCGCAAACTCACTCCGCACTCCCTAACTCCCCTCTGCCTACCGCCTACTGCCCTCTGCCTACTGCCCACCGCCACCATCGCTAGCACCTAACTTTCTTCTCAACCCGCCTCAAGTCTCGCGGCAATTACGTCGAAAATATGCCGCAAACCATTCCCCGTTATTGCGCGGCGTGTGAGGCGATCAGGGCCGATTCTGGCCTTTACCGATTGTCATGTTCGCGGCACAATACCGGCCCTGTTTAGCTCCGGAACCGGTCTCACGGCTGGTTTCGGACGACTCGAGTACGGCGGTTCAGTTCGGTCAGCGCGAAGGATGCGCAGCATCGAACAGAACATCGAGTCGTGGCCGACGCGTGCCCGCTCAGGGTAGACCCATCCGTATTGCAAGGAGCGCAAGCGTGAAGACGTCGCAACTTTTGGCCAGCTGCTTGGCCGTGGGATTGATCGCGGCCTGGACCATGCCGCAAGCGCAGGCCCAACAGCCGCAAGCGCGCCCGGTTGGACCGGTGGCGATTCTCGATCTAACGTACATTTTCAAGAACCACCCGCGCTTTCAAGCCATGACCGAGGCGATGCGCGGCGAGGTCGACGCTGCCGAGAAGCAACTCTCGGTCGAGCGTGACGCGATGCAGAATCTGGCCAAGAGCATCGAGCAGTACAAGCGGGGCACGCCCGAGTACAAGCAGATCGAAGAAGAGTTGATCAAGCGTCAAAACGACTTGCAACTCAAGGTCAACTTGCAAAAGAAGACCTTCCTCGAGCAAGAGGCGAAGATCTACTACACGATCTATCAAGAAGTGAACGACCACGTGCGTTACTTCGCTGACACCAACGGCGTGAGCCTCGTTTTGCGTTTCAATGGCGATCCGATCGATCGCAACGATCCGCAAGAAGTTCTCAAAGAGCTGAACAAGTCGGTCATCTACTACAACCGCGCGATCGACATCACGCCGATCATTCTCGAGAAGCTCGGTCCGGGTGGCGCTCGTCCGGCCACGGTCGGCGGTGGAATTCCGCAGCAGCAACAACCGGGCTTCCAACCGCAACAACCAGGCGTACCGGGTCAACCGGGCGGAGTGCCGGGCACGGCTCGTCCGCAGTCGTTCGGCTTGCCGCCGCGCTAGTCGCACAGCCCACGGCGAGCGCCGATCTGCGACGGATCGGCGCTCGCACGGGCACGTTTCTTCTCTAGCGTTTCTGCTTTCCTCGGCTCGTGACCTGGTTCGATGCCTGTGAACTTCTCCACGCGACAACAACGAACGATCGCCCAACCCGTCCGGGTCTCGGGCTTCGGCTACTGGAGCGGCGTCGACGTCAATGTCGAGTTCCGCCCGGCCGAGGCCAACACGGGCGTCGTCTTCGTGCGACACAACGGTCCTCGACCGATCTCGATTCCGGCGACGGTCAATAACCGCGTCGAAACGCCGCGACGCACGGTGCTGCGAGCTGCCGGTTCGAGCGTCGAGATGATCGAGCACATCATGGCCGCGCTCAGCGGTCTGCAAATCGACAACTGCGAAATCTGGGTCGACGCCGCCGAGATGCCCGGCATGGACGGCTCGGCGCAGCCGTTTGTCGAAGCGCTCCTCAAAGCGGGCGTAGTCACACAAGATTTACCCCGGCCGATTCTTGTCGTTCGCGAAGTCACGCGACTTGGGAACGCCGAGAGTTGGATCGAAGCCCGACCTGTGGCGTCGATGGGCATGTCGGTCAAGTTCCATCTTGACTACGGCTCGGACAACGCGATCGGTCGTCAAACGCTCACGTTGGCAGTCACGCCCGACTCGTTCCGCCGTGAGTTAGCCGCCAGCCGTACGTTCATGCTCAAGAGCGAGGCCGATTGGCTTGTGGCTCAAGGGCTGGGTCAACGCACGACGCTGCAAGATCTGCTGGTGTTCGACGCGCACGGCCCGATCGAGAACGAACTGCGGTTCCGCGACGAATGCGTGCGTCACAAGACACTCGACTTGCTCGGCGATCTGGCCTTGGCGCAGTGTGACTTTGTCGGTCATTTTATCGCTTATCGCAGCGGACATCGGCTCAATGCCGATCTGGTTCGCACGTTGATGATCGAGGCCGAGAAGATCGGCGTCGTCGACTCGCCGCGACTCAAGCGTCGCGCCGGCTGAATGGATCGGCCGGGCTAAAGTGACCGAGGGATTGGTGTTTTCATGGCAATTTCGGTAGCCGACCAAGCGTCGGTCGACCCCCGCGCCGAGATCGACGATGATGTCGAGATCGGACCATTCTGCGTGGTCGGCCCCCGAGTGCGCATCGGACGCGGCACACGATTGCTCAACAACGTCACCTTGCTTGGCGACGTCACCCTCGGGCAGTTCAACACGATTCATCCGCAAGCCGTCATCGGCGGCGATCCCCAGGACCTCAGCTTCAGCGGTCGGGCCACGCGCGTCGAGATCGGCGATCACAACACGATCCGCGAGGGGGTCACGGTCAATCGCGGCAGCGACAAAGAAGATGGCGTCACGGTCATCGGCCATCACAACTTTCTGATGGCGTGCTGCCACGTGGCGCATGACTGCCGGTTGGGCAACCATGTCGTGGTCACCAACGGTTCGTTGCTCGGTGGTCATGTGCGGATCGAAGATCATGCCACGCTCTCAGGCGGAGTGGGCGTGCATCACTACGCCACCATCGGACGCTACGCCTTTGTGAGCGGCATGAGTCGCGTGCTGCACGACGTGCCGCCGTTCATGTTGTGCGACGGTTCGCCGGCCCGACCGAGGTGTCTCAATGTCGTCGCTCTGCGACGCAATCGCTTCAGCCGCGAGGCAGTCGACGCGCTCGGCGAAGCCCATCGGTTGTTGTATCGCGATCGCGCCGGGCTCGACGTGGCCCAGGCCGAGATGATCAAACGCGGGCAATTTACCGCCGAAGTTCAACATCTATTCGAGTTTGTGGCCCAGCAGCAGCTTGGACGTCACGGACGCAGCCAAGATCGCCGGAGAGCCGCGTGATGCCGATTCGAGTTGCCGTGGTCGGAGCTGGTCACCTGGGGCGAATCCACACGCGAATCTTGTCGTCGCTGCCGCAGTTTCAGTTGCAGGCCATCGTCGAACCGGTCGAGAGCCAACGTCAGCAAGTGGCTGCCGAGTTTCAGACCACCGGTGTCGCGGCAGTAAGTGACGTGCTGGACCGTGTGGATGCGGTGGTGATCGCCGCGCCGACGACTCATCATCATGCCGTTGCCACACAATGTCTGAGTCGCGGTAAGCACGTGTTCGTCGAGAAGCCGTTGACGCTCGATCGCCGTCAGGCCGACGCGTTGATTCGCCTCGCGTCGCAACAACGAGTCGCGTTGCAAGTCGGACACGTCGAACGGTTCAATCCGGCGTTCACCGCCGCTCAACCGCACCTACGGCAACCCAAGTTCATTCAAGCCACGCGACGCGGCGGCTACACGTTCCGTTCGACCGACATCGGCGTCGTGCTCGATTTGATGATCCACGACATCGATCTCGTCTTGGCACTCGCCCCCGGCGAGGTGACCCGAGTCGATGCGATGGGCGTGGCGCTCTTTGGCCAGCACGAGGACATGGCCCAAGCGCGGATCGAGTTTGAGAACGGTTGTGTGGCGAATCTGAATGCGTGTCGTGCAAGCCACTCGGCCGAACGGACGATGCAGATCTGGACCACCGACGGTTTCGCCGCGCTCGACTTTCAGCAGAAAACCTCGTCGATCGTGCGACCAAGCGCGGCCTTGCGTGAACGGACGTTACAGGTCGACACGCTGTCGCCCGCCGAGAAACAGACGCTACGAGAGCGGCTGATGACCGATCATTTGCCGCTGGAACAACTCACGGTGACGCCGGTCGACGCCATCACCGCCGAGTTGCTCGACTTTGCCGAGAGCATTGCCACCGGCCGATCGCCGCGGGTTTCCGGCCAAGCTGGCCGCGATGCGGTGGCGCTGGCCGAACGCGTGCTCGACAAGATCGCCGCTCACGCGTGGAACGGCGCTCATCCCGGGCCCATCGGTCCGCACTTTGAAACCGCGCCGGCGATCATTCCCGCCCCGCACTGGCAAGTCAAACCAGCCAGTGCTCCGCAGCGACTTCGCGAGGCCGGTTAGTTTCGCTCTTTGCCCATGGTAGTGATACCGTTTGGGGACGTGTGCCATGTCCACGTCTTCGTGGACATGCGTTTCCCGCGGGAAACATGCCCACGCGGACGTGGGCATGGCACGCGATTCGACCAAAGGGCATCACTACTTTTGCCCTCGCTTGCTCGACTCGTGCGCTGACCGCAGTTACACTGCGGACCATTCACGAACGAACCATCTGCCCCATGGCAATCCTTGGCGAGAGGCTCCTGATGTTCAAGATCGGCATCTACGCGCTGCTCTGTTTGCTAGGCGGCATCGGCTGGGCGCACGGTGCTGACGGTCCCGTGCTTTGGAATCTGGACAATCTCACCTCGATCGGCGGTTTGCCGGTGACGGTGGTTGGCTCGCCGCGCGTGATTGAGACCAAGCAGGGCAAAGCGATCGAGTTCGACGGTCGGGACGACGCCGTGTATCTCGGCGCGAATCCGCTGGCGGGATTGAACACGTTCACGGCCGAGGTCGTATTTCGCCCCGCGACCGGCGGTCCGAAGGAGCAACGTTTCTTGCACTTTCAGCCCGACGGCGGCGACGATCGCGTGCTGTTCGAGACTCGGCTGCCAGTCGAGGGGCGGTGGTTTCTCGACACCTATCTACACACGTCGGCCGGTCAACAGACACTGTTCGCCGACAAGTTTTTGCACCCGATCGACGAGTGGTACGCCGCGGCGATTGTCGTGGATCAGGGCAAGATGCGGCACTATGTCAACGGTCAGTTGGAACTCTCCGCCGATGTCCCCTTCAAGCCGCTCGCCGCCGGTCAAACCTCGATCGGTGTGCGTTTCAACAAGGTGCATTGGTTCCAAGGCGCGATTCGGCAGATTCGCATCACGCCCCAGGCACTCGAGCCCGCCGCAATGTTGCGACCATGAAACCGCGTGCGAGTCGAGAATACGACCCGCGGTTAATCTTCGTTCGCTTGCCCCTTGATCGTCCGCTCGGCGACTTTCCACGCCTCGGCCAGATGGGTCAGATACGCGCCGTGATCGAGTAGCGGTTCGCCCGCGGTCTCGATTTCAAAAAGCCAGCCAGGACCATACGTGTCGACGTTGATCGACGAAGGATCGCGGAGCAAATCGGCGTTGATCGAACGCAAGGTGCCTGCCACCGGCGAGTACAGTTCGCTCTCAGCCTTCGAGCTTTCAATGTTGCCAATTGCTTGACGCTCGCGGAGCGCGGTCCCCTCGTCGACGGTCCATTCGAGAAAATAGACGTCTTGCAGCAAGCGCACGGCGTAGGCCGAGAACCCGAAGCGGTAACCGCTCGGGACCGACTGGGCCCACATGTGATTACGCGCGTAGCGGCGATCCGTTGGTATTCGCGCGGGAAACTTGCCCATCATGAACACCGGTTCGGCGGTGCTCATGTGTAGCGGACCCCACGATGCTCTGGTTCAAAGAACGCCGGCAACAGACCGTCGGCCCGCAGCAGACCTTCGCGCGTCAGATTGATCTCGTCGCCGTGGATCGTCACGTAGCCATCGGCCACGTAACCGTTCCAAACGTCACGCCATTCGTCGACGATCTCAACGCCGAACTTGCGGCGGAAATACGCGGCGTCGAGTTGCCCCGTCTTGAGCAACAAAATCATCTCGCGCACCAGCACTTGGTGCGCTGTCGGCCGTAGACCGCGGAGCAACGGCAACTGGCCAGCTTCGAGCGTGGTGAGATACGACTCCCACTCGCTCAGATTCTGATAATGCACGCCCGAGATATGACCAAAACTGGCGACGCCCGTGGCGAGCAAGTCGCTGCCACGCCAGAGATTGTCGCGGTAACTGAAGTTGACCTTGTTCTTGTCTTTGACGAGCGTGTACGCGCTCGAGACCTTGTAACCGGCCGCGAGTAGCGCGTCGTAGGCATCGCTCAGCCAGTGCCGTTTCATCGGCCAATCGGCGACCGGAATCTCGATTTGATTGCCAAGAATGTCTTTTGAATAGACGGTGTTGAACGGCAGCTCAAGTTGATAGATCGTCACGCTGTCGGGCGACAACTCGATCGTCCGGCGGATATTTTCGCGCCAGTTCTCTTCGGTCTCGCCCACCATGCCCGCGATCAGGTCAATGTTCACGTTGGGGAAATTGACCGAGCGAATCCAGTCCCAAGCTTTGTAGACCTCGCCCGAGAGGTGAGCTCGGCCGTTTTCTTCGAGCACTGCGTCGCTGAAGTTTTCGACGCCCAGGCTCAGCCGAGTGACACCAAGCTCGCGCAGCGTTTGCAGTTTCGCCAGCGACAGCGTCCCTGGCTCGCACTCGAACGTCACCTCTTCGGCTTGATTCCAATTGATGTTCGCACGAAGACGATCGACCAGCGACGTGAGTTGCTTGGCACTGAGAAACGACGGCGTGCCGCCACCGAAGTACACGAACCGGAATGGTCGGCCACCCATCACGGGCAACTGGCTCACGAGTTCGATTTCGCGCGATAAGGCCGAGACATAGCGTTCGACGTCGTGCGAGTTCTTGTCAGTGTACACGCGGAAATAACAGAACTTGCACCGTTTGCGGCAGAACGGGATATGTAAGTACAGCCCGAGCGGCACGTCGCGCGGCGGCGCGTGCATGGCCGCGTTCACCTCGGGGAGTGCATCGGCCGACCAGGTGCTGAATGGCGGATAATTCGAGATGAAGTAGCTGCCGACCTCGGTTTTGACTGCTTCGGTACTCATGATTTTGCTCCAAAGCAGTACAAGGTCCCGTCGTCGTTAGCGATCACGAGTCGTCCGCCCGAGACAGCC
>JAEUIL010000070.1 GCA_016794255.1 Planctomycetaceae bacterium
GTTATGGCAGCGGCTTGAGAGCTTTCAAATCGGCGGTGTACGAGTGATACTTCGCCTCGGCCTCGGCGATCGGCAACCCTGCGGCGACGCCCGGACGCTTGTGACCCGCGGCACCGACGTATGAGTCCTTCAACACTTGCACGCGCCGCTGATGCAAGGGATATGCTGCGGGGGCCACGTGAAGCTGAGCGAGCATCGCTTGCGGCGTGGCGGCTGCCGACGCAGCGCCGTCGCCGAACCAGCCGATCAACTGCTGAGCGATGAACCAGTGGCCCGCGTCGTTCGGGTGGACCGCGTCGGGCTGAAACGTGAACATCGGGTCGCTCTGCCGACGTTCGTGCAGAGCGCGGGTCATCGCCGTGTGCAGATCAATCACCGTCCATCCCTTGGCGCGTTGCTCAATCAGCCACGCCGCATACTGGTCGAGAACTTCGTTGTACGAGAAGCCAGCAACCTTGCGACGAGCGTCGTCATAAGACGGCGGCGTGATCGCGATGTGCTTGGCACCCACCGATTCGATCTTGGCCTTGAGTTGAGCGTAACGCTCCTGGTACTGGCCGAAGCGTTCCTTATCGAGTGGCAGATAAATGCCGCAATTCATGCCGTAACAGGTGAACACCAAGTCCGGCTTGGTCACGGCGAGAATGCGATCAAGCCGTTCAAACAAGTCGGGTCGCGGGAACTTGCCGCCTGCGTGCCCCTCTTCGCTGAGCCCCGAGATCGTCTCGCTCGACAATCCGGCGTTGATCACGACCGGTGCCGGATCGAGTTGCTTGGTCGCAAGCCACGCATCAAACGCGGTCACGTAACCGCCGCCGGCCGTGATGCTGTCACCAAGAAACACGATCCGTTTCGCTTGTTTTAGCAGCGAGAACGTATTCGTTTCATCGCCATTCGCAGCCGGAGCGTGTGAGCGGATGTACTCAAACAAGTCGGCCGCTTCTTGCGCGGTCAGATCGCTCAAAATGCGGTCGGGCATCAGCGACTTCTCGCTCTTGCGCATCTCTTCGATGCTCGCTCGGGCGATCGTGATCACCTGGCGTTCGAGCGTCTTGATCGTCACATCACGATCGTTTTGCTCGACGATCAAACCGGTGAGCACGCGACCATCATCGGTCACGATCGTGTAAGCCGCGAATGGCTCTTCGATCTTGAGCGACGGTTGCAGGGCGTGCTGCAACAAGTCGGCGGTCCGCGGATACTTTTTGGTGATCTCGCGCAACGTGGGACCAAGCGACTTCTGCCGATCATCCAATTCGTGACAATTGCGGCAGCGGGCACCATCGCTAAAGAAGATCAACTTGCCACGCTCACGATCGCCGGTCCGTTTGAGCACGACTTGGGGATCGATGTTCGCACCGAGTGTCGCACGACGCTTTGATTCAGGCACGAACGTCTCGAACAACCCCCGGACATCGCCGGATGTTGCGCTGCCCACTGCGACGGCCGTGGCGTGATTCGCTGGCGACAACGTTCCCTGATGCAATTGCAAGGTCAGGGCCAAGGCCCCTTCGGTCGATTTGACCAAGTCGCTGACGTTGCTCTTCGTCACATCGAAACCAGCGGTCGCGGGTGCCGAAAGTTTCGCGGCCGAGTCGTGGGGCAGCGAGCGAATCCATTGCTCGACGAGCGACACGCCCGCGCTATCGACCACGCGGGAACCGATGTACGGCATCCGTGCGTAGCCGAGTTTCGACATCCGATACATCAGCACGCTGCGATACGGATCGCCGGGGACGATCAGCTTCGCGTCGGTCATGCCGAACGTGCCGATGCCGGTCCCTTTGTTCGTATTGAGTTTGTCGAACGGCAAATCGCGGCGGAGGAAAAACGACACAATCGCGTTGCCGCCGGGATGGTGACACATGCTGCAATTGGCGTGCAAATAGGAGCGAGCTCGGTCATCCAACGATTGCGACGCATCGTGCGGATCGACGAGTCGCGACGGATCGTCGGCGGCCAACGACGCACCCGCCGTCAACACGCCTTGTGCGGCGAGCTGCGCGAGTTGATTCGTCGACGCCGATGCACTCAAAGCAGGTCGATCGAGTTGATTCAAGGTAAAACCGAGCACAAATTTCGGCCCAGCGTTGTGGCACAGCTTGCACTCATTGACCGCGTTCACGTGCCAAGTCCGATCGAGAGCGGTGGCTTGATCACTCGACGCGGCAATCTTGAGCGAGCGACTCGCGCCGACCGAATCGACCAGCGTCGCCTCGCGTCCGGCGTCGTCCCATAGATAGCTGTACGGTCGCCACGTGCCACGCTCGAAGTGCAGCAACTGAGTTTCGAGTCGCATCGCCGCGCGTCCCTCGGCGGCTGGTAACGTCAACTGTTTCACAAACACCGTTCCCTCGGGATAAACCGTCGGGCTCTCCGAGTTTGCGGCGAGTTGAATGCGTCCGTCGCCCGGGATTGCCACCCAACGATCGGCCTTCGCGCCATCCACCCAGCGGTCGACACGCACGGTGTACGGCACGACGCCCGCCGCGGGTTCGAGTGTTTCGAGCGACTTGAACAAGCCCGTCTGACTGAGCCGACGCGGAAAGGTTGCCGAAGTATCCGGCACGTCTGATGCCACCAACTCGTAGATCTGGCCGGTGAAGTCATAGTCGAGTACGAACAGCTCGCCCTGGCTCCCTTGCGTGAACGCGACGATGCGTTGATCGGTGTCGACCAGCGTCGTGCACGAGTACGACTTGTCCTGATCGGGCTTCACCGCCCAGATCGTGCCGGTAATGTAGTCGCCGTAGACGAACGAACCCGCGAGCCCAGGGAGCTTGTTGCCACGATAGACCGGTCCACCGATCACCGAGTTAGCCTCAGTGTGCGAATGGTCCATGATCGGCGGGATGATCGGCGTGGGGCCGACGGATACTTCGGCTCGCAGCGACGCGCGGCCTTCCATCACCGGCCAACCGCAATTGCCACCGCGCTGAATGCGATGGATCATCTCCCACGTTTCCCAGCCGTTGTCCGCGACGAACACCTCACCCTGTTCCGGATCAATGCCGAACTTCCACGGGTTACGCAGCCCATAGGCCCAAATCTCGCCACGAGCGCCGGACATGCCGACGAACGGATTGTCGCTGGGAATCGAATACGGTTGCTCGCCGGCGGGCTGATCGACGTTGATTCGCAGCACCGCGCCCAGCAGGTCTGTCACGGTCTGGCCGGTGGTCAAGCCGTCGGGCGGATTGGGGCCCGAGCCGTCGCCGGTGGTGATGAACAGTGTGCCATCTTTGCCGAACTCGAGGCATCCGGCGTTGTGACCGCCCGAGGGCCAAGTGATGAGGACCAACTCGCTCCCCGCGATGGCTTGCGGAGCGGAATCACTCGTGAGCGTGAAACGCGACACGCGCGTGTGACCGCCGTTGCCAGGATGAACGTAGCACACAAACAGATAGCGGTTGTCAGCAAACCGCGGATGAAACTCGGCATCGAAGAGCGAGACCGTCTTGCCCGCCAAATCCGCCGGCAGCAGCGAGATCAAATCGAGCACCAAATCGGCCTGGGTCGTCGCCGCCGCTTTGACGAACGTGAACACCTTGCCGCCCATCTCGGTCACGAGCAATCGATCCGAGCCCGGCACTTCTTCGACACTCGTCGGCTTGGCAAAACGAACGTTCGGGAACGCCGGGACGATGCGGTACGGTTCGGGTGGGGTCGGCGCTCCGACGACCCGCGAGGTGGCCCACGGCGCGCGCGGAGCGGTCGACTGAGCCGCCGCAACTGCGGGCACCAACGTCGACAACCCGACGCTAGCGATCGCAACAAGAGTAAATAGGCCACCAACTCGCAACGACAATTTCATCTCTGGCTCCAGAACCAATCACACAACCGTGGGTCGCGGCAGTCTTAGGGGAAAGTTTGTATCCGGCCAAGATAGTCCGACCCCACCCGCGCCACAACCGGTGGACCGGGTGCCAGTCGGCAACAAATTCGCCCGGTTGGTTTACTTTTTCAGACCCGCGATCCATTTCAACGACGCGGCCTGCCAGGCATCCCACATCGGCCCTTTGTACCCGTTCAACCCGTGACCACCCTCGGGCAATTCCAAATACTCGGTCGCCACACCGGCCTGTTTCAGAGCTTCGTGTAACAGCCGACTGTGATCGGGCACGACGACCTTATCATTCAACGCATGCGTCAAGAACATCGGCGGCGTTTGGGCGGTGACTTGCTTCTCGTTCGAGAACAACGCGATGAGCTGCTCGCTGGCCTCGTTGCCGAGCAAATTGCGCCGCGAGCCACTGTGGCCGAGCGCCCCCATCGACACCACCGGATACACGAGCACCGCGAAGTCAGGTCGGCAACTGACGCGTTCGATCGGATCGGTCGCTGACTGGTTGCCCGCGTCGAAGTGGGTCGCTGCGGTTGAGGCGAGATGCCCGCCGGCTGAGAAGCCGATGATGCCAATCCGCCCGGGATCGAGTTTCCACTCGCCGGCCTTGGCCCGTGCGGTGCGAATGGCCCGCTGC
Organism: Planctomycetaceae bacterium; assembly: GCA_016794255.1. GTDB lineage: Bacteria > Planctomycetota > Planctomycetia > Pirellulales > PNKZ01 > JAEUIL01. The sequence continues at coordinate 4,482 of JAEUIL010000070.1, forward strand.
GCGTCGTTGAGCGGCACGAACGCGCGGCCCTTGGGCAGGCGATATTCCAACACGCAACCCGCGATCCCGTGTTGATTGAGCCATTTGGCGATGCCATGCCCTTCGGCTCCCACGACCAGTCCGCCGTAGCCGCCGCCGGGACAGATGACCAGTGCCGTGCCATTGGCCTTGTCGGGCGAGGGCAGATGCACCGTGAGTTTCACATCGGCCATTTCGGTCGTTTGGTCATCGACCTTCGCCGGGCCGTTCCACAGCGAGATCACTTTCGGCGTAGCAGTCTCAGGCTCGGCGGCGACCGAAAAGGTGTGCGAGAACAACAACACAGCGACGACAAATAGAGTTCGCACAATCATTCTCCCAAGGCTCTCATGGTTGATGGCAAAGGATTTCGCTCGACAAAGTTGACTAATTCCGCAGTCCGGCCTCGCGCATCAACCGATCGGTGGCGGAGTACGCTTCTTCGACCCAAGCCACGATCTGCGCCGGGTCTGGCGAGTACTCCAACTCGATCGAAATCACACCGTCGATGTCAAGGTTCTTGATCTCGCGCAAGTAAGGCTCGAACGGTACCACACCGCGACCAGGCGGTAGATCGCCGTGGACTTTGCCGTCGCAATCCGATAGATGCACGTGGCCGGTCCGGCCCTTCAAACGCCGCAGCGCCTCGGGCGGAACTTTCGACAACACCAAGTGCGAGATGTCGATATTGGCTTTCACGCTCGGTTGAGCGACATCGTCGAGAAACCGCGCCATCGTGTCGACGTCGTTCACCAGCGACAACGGGAACGGCTCCAATTCGAGCACAATTTCCAGACCCAAATCTGCCGCGCGACGCCCCAGCCGTCTCACCGCATCGACGCCCCATTGCCATTGCTCGGCAGGCAGGATCACCTCGCGATTCCAGATGTACTCGCCGATCACGAGCAGCACGTTGCGCGCCCGATACTCGTAAGCCAGGTCGAGAAACGCTTCGCACCGTTGTTCGTGCCATCGCCGCACGCTGGGGTTTAGGTCAATCAACCCCACGGCGACACATGGTAGCGACACGATCGGCAGCCCGAGCCGATCGCACTCGTCCTTGATCAACCGCCGCTCGCGAACATCGAGATCGAGCGGATCGCAAAAGATATCGATCGTATCGAAACCGATACGCTTGGTTTGTTCGAGGCCGAAGAGCGTGGGTTGATTGGCTTGCACCCAAGCGGAGTTGATCAGGCCGAGTTTCATGGCAAGAGATGACTAAGGTAAGTTGAGCGGGAAGGATTCAGCGACCAGGTATGATACGCCACCTGCGGCCGATCGCGAAGCAGAAGCAGTTCGGTTCCCTCGACGAACTCGTTGCGCTACGGTTGACGTGGTTTTCGATCGGCGTGGAACCTGGTCGCAGCCGACATCACGCGCCACCGCGCGAGGTGCGTCACCTTCAAGATCGGTGTTCACCTCGGGATATCGACCTTCATCGATTACATCCCATGGTGAACATCGCCTACAGATGAGTATTTCTTGTCGGCCCCCGTTCACGACAGCGAGTTATCAGTCACACTGACAAACCCCATACACGCTTTGAGCTTACGTTCGGCTTGCGGTGAGTCGAAGCGGGAGAATAAGATTGAGAGCGTTCGTCCCTCCGCCAGTGGCGCACGTCACGCCCTCCTACACCGCTCGAATTCCCGCCTCCCGTTTGATCCTCGCGCGCGAGTTGAGTTCATGCCCCGTTTGCAGTCGATCGTGATCGTATTGTTCCTGACGCTCGTCGCGCCGTGGAGTTCGTTGGGGCAAGATGCTTTCCAACAGGATGTATTGCCGTTTCTGATCACCTACTGCGTGGAATGCCACAACGCGAAAAAGTCGGAAGGGGCACTCGATCTGACCCGGTATCAGTCGGCCAACGCTCTCGGCGAGCATTTCCGCCAATGGGAGAACGTGCTCGTCTTCATGAAGAAAGGTGAAATGCCGCCCGAGAAGGCGAAGCAACCGACGAATGACGAGCGGACCGCGCTGCTGAAGACGCTCGAGAAGTTGCTGGCGAACGAAGCGAAGCGGCTGTCGGGCGATCCTGGCGTGGTGTTGCCGCGTCGCCTTTCAGCAGCCGAGTACAACTACACAGTGCGAGACTTGACCGGCGTCGACATTCGCCCGGCCGACTCATTTCCGATCGACCCGGCCTCGGGCGAAGGCTTTAACAACACGGGCGAAGCGCTCGTGATGTCTCCCAACCTGTTCAAGAAGTATTACGCCGCAGCGCAACATGTGGCCGAGCATGTCGTGTTAACGCCGCATGGCATGAAGTTCGCGCCGTTCTCGGTCGTTACGCTCGCTGATCAAACGAAGTACCACGAGCAAGCGCTGATTCAATTCTACGAAGAGCACGACGTACGGTACGAGGTATACCTCGCCGCGGTTTGGTCGTTTCGCCATCGACCGCGTTCACAGCAAAACGTGTCGATTGCGCAATGGGCCGAGCAGAACCAGATCAGCGCGAAGTATCTGAAGCAGTTATGGGAAACGCTCAACGATCCGGCCGAAGACAAGTTCTATCTCGGCGCCATTCGTCGCCCATGGAACGCACTGCCGCCGCCGAGCGATCCGAGCAAGCCCGTGACTCCACCGCAGATCGCGAAACTTGCCGGTGAAATCCGCCGATTGAGCACCATGCTCGCCGCGAAAGAGTCTCCCGCGATCGTCTCCAACGCGGGCAACGCCCCGGTGGCGCATATCGATCGGCGGAAGAAAACGGCTGCCGAACGAGATACGCCCGACGCGAATTTCATCGGCCCAAGCCGGCGATTCGCGGTCGATTTTCGTCAGTTGCAAAAGCAACCGACGATTACGATTCACATTCGCGCCGAGAACTTTACCGCAGGTGCCGAGCCCGGCTATGTGATCCTGAAGGGACTGACGTTCAGCACACACTCGATAAACGACTACCGACCGAACGACAAGACGAAGAACACATCATTGCAAGAAGTGTTGATGCAGCACGCTCCGGACGAATGGAAGCGGCTCAACCCGGGCGTGCATCCGCGGGGCAACAAGATCGATGCTGACGCGGTAGCGCTATCGACGAACCAGCCGATAACAATCACCGTGCCACGCGAAGCGTTTGCCGGCAAGAATGACATTCGATTTCTTGTCGAAGCCACACTGGACGTTGAACACACGCCGAGTGGCATCGTACGGTTCGGAATGTCCGACTCAGTTGTGAAACTCGATGAGCTCGCCGCTGTGCTGGTCGATCCGCGCAGCCCCATCGCCGAACAACTCAAAACGTCGAACGCGAAATTCTGTCAGACGTTTCCCAACCGATTTGTCTATGTCGACGACACTCGTGGGCTCTCGGCCGGGTTCCATCTCATCGAGGGCTTGTTCCGTGATGATCGGCCGTTGTGCAAGTTGGTTTTAAACGACGAGCAGAATCGCGAATTGAATCGATTATGGGATGACCTGTATTTCGGCACCGGTCTGATGGAGAAAATGCTCCGTGGGTTCGTGTTCTTTGAACGAAGCGAGCGGAACTTTCTTAAGCATCCTGACTTTGATTCATTCAAGGAAGAAGATCCAGACTTGGTCAAGGACGAGACGCTCGCGCGTTTTGAGCAGGTGTATCTCAACCGCTCGGGCGTGAAGGCCGACGATCCGAAGCTGGCCGAGCATCCGGTGCATTTGTTCTTTGACGAAATTCGCCAAGGATTGAAACGTCGCACGGCGCAATTTGCCGCGGCGAAGCCCATTTACTTGCGGCAGTTGTTGGAGTTGGCCGAGGGTGCGTATCGTCGGCCACTCACCTCGATCGAACGTGACAAGCTGACCAAGTTCTACGAGTCAGCATGCGAGCAGCCCGAGATCGGCATCGAGCAGGCGGTGCGTGGCGTCGTGACCAGCATTCTGGTCTCGCCGTATTTTTCCTGCCGAGTCGATGTGCCGCCCGAGGGCGAGACGGTCAAGCTACTGTCGGATATCGCGATCGCTTCGCGGTTGAGCTATTTCCTGTGGGGCTCGATGCCCGACGCCGAGTTGCTGTCGCTGGCCAAGGCTGGCAGGCTGAA
>JAEUIL010000123.1 GCA_016794255.1 Planctomycetaceae bacterium
CTTTGGTGCGCGATCTCAAGCAACGCGGCCTGCTCGATTCGACGCTCGTGCATTGGGGTGGCGAAATGGGCCGTCTGCCGGTGATCCAAGCGGCCGCCAAGGGAGCGATCGGGCGCGATCACAATACCTATGGGTTCAGCATGTGGCTCGCCGGCGGCGGCGTGAAGGGGGGCCTGGGCTACGGTGCGACCGACGAGATCGGGCATCGCGCCGTCGAGAACGTGGTCATGCACTACGACTATCACGCCACGCTCTATCACCTCTTTGGTCTCGACTACAGCCGCGTGGTGTTTCAACGCGCTAACGGCGTTGGTTCGTTGATCGAGGGACAGTCGCCGCGAATCGTCAAAGATATCTTGGCGTGAACCACGACCATCAGCGTCGCGGGGGTAGCGGGGCATTGCCGCCCGGAGCGGGCGGAGGATCGAGTTGATTCTGGGGTCCCGCCAGAGGCGCAGGAGGTGCGGGCCGCACCGGTTCGCCGCCGAACGAGTACAGTTCCTCGGGACGCATCAACTGGGCCGCGTTGAGCAAGTCGGCCGTGGCCCGCCACTGTTCGTCGAGCGCTTGCAAGTACGCTTGTGTCGCCGTGGCCAGTGACTGCTGCGCCACGACCACGTCGCCGATATTCAACTTGTCGGGCTCTTGCTGGTAGCGATCGTAAATCGCGCGATACGCACGTGCCAGATCGGGCGTGATCTGATAGCGATAGATGTGCACCACACCACGGTTGTTTTGGTAGCGCTCGTAGGCCGCGGCCAAGTTGGTTTGCATTTGGTTACGCACACGGGCCTCTTCGACCACTGCCTTGTTTATCAACCCCTGGGCCTGGATGATGCCGCCGGTGTTGCGATCAAACACCGGCACCGGGATGCTGGCCTGCACGTTGACCGTCGTGCCGAACGGAGGCCCGGTGTAATCCTTCTGCACCGTCGAATAGAGATTCACATCGGGCACGGGGACGATTTCGGCCCGGCGTACGTCGAGCCGCGCTTGCTGCACTCCGTAACGAGCCGCGAGAATGTCGGGATGCCGTGCCAGCGTCTGGGATTCGAGCGCGGCGTAGTCGATCGCGGGCAGCTCGACTTTGGCATCGCCAATGAGCTTGGTCGGCGGCATATCGCCAACACTCATCGCCGCGGCCAACTGCTTGAGTGCTGACAGGTACCGATTGCGGGCCATCAGCAACTGCGCCCGAGCTTGCATGGTCAGCGTACGCAACTGCATCGGTTCATAGACCGCCGCCTCGCCGCCCCGCAGCAGTTCAAGTTGCACGCGATACGCTTCGTCAGTGAAGCGTGTGAGTGCCTCGGCGGCGCACATCGACTCGGCGGCCACGACCACGTCGTAGTAGCGAGCCGTGACGTTGGCGGCAATCGTCACGCGCGTCTTCTGCACGTTCAGCTCGGCCTTGCGCACGTTGAACATCAACGACGATCGGGCCATCTGCAGCTTGCCCGCCGTCTTGACAGTTTGAGTGACGAACGGGCCGTGATAACCGGCCGTCCCCAGGGTGCCGATCGTATCGCCTTCGTAGCCCAGCGTCGGATTCGGATGCAAACCGGCCTGCACCGCTTCACCGCAGTTGGCACGCACCAAGGCCATGGCTTGATGGATGTCGGGACTCTGCGACAAGCCGATGCCGATCGCCTCATCCAGGCTCAGCGCGGGATTGTGCTGATCGTCGTGGCACTCGATCGCGGGTTCGATCGGCGGCAACGGTGGAAAGATGCGGTCAATCGCCGCGCGTCGTCCCACGGGATCGTTCAAGCCGGGCATCTGAATCGACTCGGCATCGGCGCCGGGCAAGCCCTCGGGAATGCGCAATTGTCTGCGGCTGGGCGGAATGTTCTCGATCGGGGCAGGGGTTTTGTTCTGCGCCGCGACGAGTTTCGGCGACTGAGCGTGCGCGGGAACGGTACCCACGAGCAGACCCACGAACGACGCTAGCAACCAGCCGCGCAGTTGGCCGCGAGCGATTAACGCCTTGGGGAGCAGAGTCATAGTCGAGCGACCCGAGATGATAGCGGTTGTACCGGCGTTACGTGTTCTAACGGTGCTATGGTCTGTATCGACCAGCGCGGTAAACCGGCCGTCGTGTTGTACGTATCGTGCGCGTCGTACCGGTCAGGTAATCTGTAACGGCGTCGCGATCCCGCTAGCAAGCAATCGCCTGCGGCAGAAAACGTTGCCGAGATTACCGTTTTGCCGGCAGATTCTTGCCTCGCGTGCCATGCCCACGTCTTCGTGGGCATGTTTTCCGGTGGAAACGCATGTCCACGAAGATGTGGACATGGCACGCATCACCAAACGGTATTACGACCCGCAGTTCAGGGCCATTTCGTTGCGGGAATCGATCAACTAGAATCATCTCGTTCGGCTCGCATTCACGCCCCCTTCGGAGTGGTTCACACCATGACTCGCCGCCTCGCATTGCTGTT
>JAEUIL010000149.1 GCA_016794255.1 Planctomycetaceae bacterium
GCTTGATTTATGTTCTAGAGACGGCGACGCCACCAGTGTTCGGTTGGTCGAAGTCACGAACACACTGGAGTAACTCACCGGCGGGCATGCGACGCATAGCTGCACGCTAAAACCACGTGTCGTTCTGGTCGATAACACGACCGTCCGCACTGCCTGCGACTGACTTTCCTTGCTTGCCGGCCGAAGGTATACTAATTCGATCCTTAAACTCCGACGGAAGCAGGTTGTGGCCGCAGGCCGCTCTACACTGGGTTTCTCATTCTAGAGTGAAAAGGGTTTCAATGTCGGCTGACATTTCACGAGTGACTGCCGAACTTTTCTCAATCCCGGTCGGCGATGCATATCTCGTTTACGCGCCGATTCGACAGGCGGCGTTTCTGGCCAACGCGGCCGTCGTGAACTTGCTCGCCGATTTGCAGCAAGGTTCTCCCGATCTATCGGTGCCAGGTGCCAACGAATGGCTCGAACTTCTGCGGCAATTAGAGATCGTCGACGGCGGCGAAGAAACCAAACCGGTCACGACATTTCGCGGAGATCCTAAGCCGACCACTGTAACGTTGTTTCTCACCACGGCTTGCAATCTTCGTTGCACATATTGTTATGCTTCGGCTGGCGATACGCCGACTCGCGTGATGACGCTCGAGGTCGCCCAACGTGGCATCGACTTCGTCCTGGCCAACGCGATCGAACTAGGTAAGTGTGAAATCGAAATCGCCTATCATGGCGGCGGTGAACCGAGCGTCAATTGGAAGACGCTTACCGAGTCGTGGGAGTACGCGTATCGCAAGGCCGCTGAAGCGGGCATCCAGGTCCGCGCGGCGATGGCCAGTAATGGCGTAATGGCAGATGATAAAATCGACTGGATCATCAAGCATCTCGACGGCGTCAGCCTGTCGTTCGATGGCTTGCCCGAGGTGCATGACACACATCGCCTGACGGTCTTGGGGCAGGGCTCGTCGTCGGCCGTGATGCACACCATCAGCCGGTTCGATGCGGCTGGATTTCCTTACGGTCTGCGGCTAACCGTCACCCGCGAGCACCTTGATAAGATCGAGGCCTCGGTGCGATTCATCTGCGAAAACTATCGTCCGCAGCGCATTCAAGTCGAACCGGCCTATGCGCTGGGCCGCTGGCGCGACGCACCGTCGGCCGAAACCGCCGAGTTCATCAACGGCTTTCGCGCAGCCAGTGCCGTGGCCAGTGCCTACGGCCATAATCTTGAGTTTTCCGGAGCCCGTGTCGGCACGCTGGCCAATCATTTTTGCGGCGTCACGCAAGATAGTTTTTGTCTCACCGCCGACGGCAGCGTGTCGGGATGTTACGAAGTCTTCTTGGAGCAGAACAACTGGTCCGACTACTTTATGTATGGTCGCTACAACGTCGAGAAGAGCACCTACGACTTCAATCTTCCCATACTTAACAATCTGCGCAAACAGACAGTCGAAAAGCACGAATTCTGCCAAGGTTGTTTTGCGAAGTGGACTTGCGGTGGCGACTGCCATCACAAAGCGCTCGATATCAACGGCCCCGGAGAATTCGCGGGAACGGATCGATGTCACATCATTCGCGAGCTAACGCTGGATCAGATTCTTCAGAAGGTTGCCGACTCGGGCGGATTATTCTGGCACCAGGCACCGCCTGAGTTAGTGATTGCCCAATAAGGGAGACTTACCATGTCGTCACCCAAGCCTGAGTTTCACTTGCAGCACATTCATGATGGCGGTGCTACGAGCGATCTAGAAATATACTCGGCGGCGGATTTGCCGGCCGAAACTAGCTTGGAGAGGCGCCGATTTATTGGCGCCGGCTTATCGGCCAGCGCGGTTCTAGCTGCTATTTTAGCGTCCTCGAAAGAAGCTCAAGCTGCAACCTCCATTGGAGGCCCAAAAACTAGGCCTAACACCATTTTTGCCCATGCGAAAAGCGTACGATCGTTAGCTGTCTCGTCAGACGGTCAGTGGCTCGTCTCTGGCTCAGAGGATGAAACGCTTAAGATTTGGTCGCTACCTAGTGGTAAGCATCAGGCAACGATGACCGGCCACCGTGACCCAGTTAACTCGGTTGCGATTTCACCCGATGATAAGTTGATTGCTTCAGCATCGGATGACAATACGGTTCGAATGTGGTCTCTGCCTGCCGGGGCGAACCAAAGAACCTTGACGGGGCACTCGGGAAATGTGTACGTCGTGGCATTCACGCCGACCGGCGATAAGCTAGCGTCGATGGGGACTGGTACGGAGTTGAAGTTGTGGTCGATGCCGTCCGGTGTTGCTGTCGAGTCGTTTCAAGGGCTGTCACGGGCGGTCGAGGCATTGAACAGGTGGAACGTCCCACCGGCATTGCGTGACATTCTAGCCGAGCCGAGAACGCACGTTACAGCATTCGCCATCGCCAATGAAGCTAAGCGACTGGCATATGCAGCTGGTTCATCGGGCACGAAGATCCATGTGTGGAAGCTGCCAGATGGCGAGGCATTGCCTCCCTTCAGCAGGCATTCGGGGCGCATTTTCGCCCTCGCAATCTCCGTCGATGGACAGTTGCTCGCCTCCTCAGCGACCGACAAGACGATTAAGATCACTAACCTAGTAGATGCTAGCGTCGTTCGGTCGATCTCCGTAACCACATGGCCGAACGCCTTGGCGTTTACGGGCGATGGGCGGAGCGTTATTTCCGGTCATTCCGATGGTTCGATCATCATATGGGACGTCGCGACCGGTAAGCCTCGAGGCTATTGCTTCGATGAGCGGACGAGTTGGACGGATGGCGCGTCGATCGACGCTTACGAACGTGGCGTTGGGCGCACCATTACCTATACGATGCCTTGTGGTAGTCCTATACCGCGAGGCGCGACCTGTATCTGTAATTGTGTGCCTGGGCGTGGTATCGCGCCAATCGTACGAACCACAATTCCCGATACGCGATTGTCGATCCCTGCGCCTCGCCCCTTGGCGTTTTGCAATCCCGTATACGCGCCGCCCAATCCCTACAGTCGTTGTACCTGTGTACCTGTCTGCACCTGCATTCCGGTATTTCGATAGCCTGTTAATATTACTCCGTTACCTACGGTGGCTGTGCTGCGGCGAACTGGGGGACGACTTGTCCGCAAAGCAAACAGTGGCCACACCAGCAGGCCAATAAGACTTGCAACTGCTCGTGTAGCTGTGGCAGCGTCAAACCAACGCCCCCTTTTTAACACGCTGACGTTGCAGATCTTGCAGAAAGGCGTAGGCCAACAACACCAGCACCACGTGGTGATGCCAACCCCGCCAGGAACGGCCCTCGAAGTGATCGAGCCCCAACTCGTCCTTGAGTTCTCGATAACTGTGCTCGATCCACCAGCGACTCTTCGCCGTGGCGACCAAACGCTTCAGACTCGTCTGCTCCGGAAGGTTGCTGAAGAAGTACTTCGTCGGATGTTCGGCATCTGCAGGCCACTCGACCAATAACCAACAAGCGGCTAACAGCTCTTGGCCGGCTGAAAGTCGATGCGCTGGTCGCACACGCCACGCCGCGAAACGCCCCTGCATTTTGCCTTTGCTCCCCTCACGCCACGTCACCTTGCGGAAGTCCGCTGCACGCTCAATCGCCCATTCGCTAACGCTCAGTGACGTAGCCCCGGCGCGGACTTTCAATGGCCGCGTCGGCGGCTTTCCTCGGCCCGAATACTTGGGCACCGGTCCCAAATCAGCGTCGGCGGCGATCACTTTCAACGTCGAATCGATCCCCACACAGTACTGCAGTTTCAGTTGCTCCAGCGTCGTGCGAAACTCGGTCACCGTACCGAAGGCGCTGTCGGCCAACACGACACCGCTCAGTCCATTAGCCAGCGCGCGACGAATCATCGTCAGTGCCAGTTGCCATTTCGGCTGATAACCGACGCACTCCGGCACGCCCGACTTCGTCATGCGTTTTCGATCGTCGACCCACGACTGCGGCAGGTACAACTCGGCATCGAGACCGACGACTTCACGCAACGTCGCCATTTGCAACGTCACGGCGACCTGACAACTCGCCACTTTGCCGAGCGTTCGTGTGTACTGCCGCGCCACACCGACCGAATGGGTCCCTTGCTTGGGAAAGCCGGTATCGTCCAGGATCAGGTATTCTGGCGTGCCGAACCGACGGCCGATCCAGCGTTGCAACACGTCGAGGACCGCCTGTTCATCCCACGGGCTCTGGTTGATGAACTGCTGCAGGGCTTGCTCATAGTCCTCCACACCTGATTCGATTTTCTGCAACCGAGCCGCCATTGGCTCGATGCTCTTGCGTGGGCCATCCAACAACATGCCGCGGACATACGTCTCGCACCAGCGTCGCCGCCGTGTGTTGCCTAGCGTCCCCACGACGTCGTCCAGGAACGACGTCAAATCCTTACGCAACTTAGTCAGCCGCCGTGCATCCATGTCGTTGATCTTGCCAAAACTACAGAACTTGGCAAAGATCAGTTAACGGAGTAATATTAACTTGCACGAATTGCAGAAGCTATTACCAGTCCCAACGAAATTACCACCGACGAAAGAATGATTGCGATCGGAATGTTGCCTTGCTTGACAAGTTCCCATTCGTCAACATCAGGCGTTGACCAGTCAAACATCTTCAAGGCAAGAATGATTCCGATACCCATCGAAATGGATCCTGTGATCGCCCAACCAAACGTGACCGCATAGGCGTAGAACACTGGGAGAATCGAGTCGTAGAACATGGCCGATGTGAGTCCTTGTCGCGATGTAGAAATAAATTGTTAACCAGTGCGTTTATCGTAGCGACAGGGTACCACCCCCGCTGCGATCCGTCGAACGTAGCTGATTCTTTACCGAATCCCCGTTCCAATCAAGATTCTGTTGCTTGCTGCGATTGCCGTAGTTGCTCGCTGTAGGGGGGAGCCGGGGGCGTAGGTGAGACGCGTTATGCGACACTCGACGAGGTGCTTGCCGATCCGACCGTCGACTCTGTGCATCTCGCGACGCCGAATCGCCTGCGTTTCGCTCAGGCGGCCGCCGTGCTACGGGGCGGCAAGCATGTGCTGTGCGAAAAGCCGTTGGCGATGACCTCCGTCAAGACAGAGAAGTTGGTGCGCATCGCGGAAGAGTCCGGCCGCGCGGCGGGTGTCGCTTACAACATTCGTTTCTATCCGCTGTGTCACGAGGCCGCAGCCCTGGCCGCCGACGGCTCGCTTGGCGACGTATTGCATGGGACCGGCTCATACGTGCAAGACTGACTGCTGTAAGACACTGACTTCAATTGGCGCGTACTGGCCGAAGACGGTGGCGACTTGCGGGCCGTGCCGATATCGGCACGCACTGGCTCGATCTAGTGCAGTTCGTGACCGGCTGTAAGGTGATCGTGGTGTGTGCCGACTTGCGCACGGTTCACGCGACACGGCAACTTCCGCGCTGCGGCGTCGAAACGTTTTCCGGCAAGGGCGCGGCGCCGAGCGAGACCGAGCCGATCGCCGTCCCGACCTACGACTGCGGCGCGGTGCTGCTCCGCTTCGACAACGGTGCCAACGGTTGCCTGTGGGTCTCGCAGACGACCGCGGGCCGCAAAAACTGTTTGCGATTCGAGATCACTGGTTCGCGGCAGTCGTTCGCCTAGAACAGCGAGACGCCGTACGAGTTGTGGCTGGGCCATCGCGACGCGGCAAACGAACTCTTGATTCACGATCCAGCGATTCTCAGCCCAACCGCACGAGCCGTCGCCGACTACCCGGGCGGCTACAGCGAAGGCTTTCCCGAAACGTTCAACCAACTATTCCCCAGCTTCTACGGCTACATCGCCGCCAGCGATTCTACAGCATCCTCGACGTTCCCCACGTTCGTCGACGGTCATCGCGAAGTGCTGCTGTGCGAGGCCGTACTCCGCAGCGCTTGTGAGGGCCGATGGGTGGACGTCGGCGCGTTGTACAACAATCTGAGTGTGAGCCAGCACCTCTATTGCGTCGATGTCCGAACTCGCGCAATCCGCCGCGGCAATCAGTTCGATTAACACCGAGCATCGTTGGGCCTGGGAACGCGATTGATCGGGCGTCGCCTGGTCGATCTATGGCCGTTGCGCGGGCTTGATACTCGAACCGGGCGAGATACCGGCGTGACTCGATACCACCTGCGGCATCCAGAGCATGCAGGTCGAAACGCTGCGTGAGTTCACACTCGCCTGGGATCACACGCGTTCGACGGAAGGAGTCGTAGTGGTCGATGCGGTGGGGCGCGCTGGTCGTCAACACAAGTGGTTGCAAGAAGCCCTGTTGGAGATTGACGCCGAGACCAAAGTGTTGCACAAAGTGATGGTGCACCACTGGGGTCGCGTGCGGCGATCGGTCACCGTGATCCATACGCTGGTCGGCATGGAGGCTCAACCCGAGGGGAGCTACCAACTCTAAGGCCGGCTGGAAGTACCGGCAATCATCTACTCCTGCACGCACAAGTCCGAGAAACGGGTCGAGATTCTTACCAAGCTCTATGGTCCGCAACTGGTGCGTCACTGGCCGGGGTTGAATGCACGAACAGATGACGCTCGACTATTTGGCCAAGGATAGTGATGGCATGGCCACTCAGGAAGAGCAGCCGAACCGCCAACAAGCATCGAGAACCGAACGCCGACTAAGGCCTATTCAACTTCTCGCGTTCGACTTGTTCTCCTATTCGCCCCGACTTCGTCGCTGGTTGTGCTTGAATCTGAATTGGCCACAATACGCGTTGCGATGAGCGCAAGCAGGCGATATAGCGCCGAATCGGGCTCAATCGGTTTGATACTTGCGATTTTGTCTCGTTGGGTGCGTGGGCGGGAACGGTTTTTCTTACTCATGAGGGGGCCTTTCATTACATGTGCGTTTGCATTGAGTGCATAAAAAAGCCCTCGGCGTTAGCCAAGGGCGATAAAGACCAGGATGAAACAAGTGACCTGTGTGTCGCTTAGACTTCCGGCGGGACGTACCGCTCGATCGATCCGAACTGATACTTGCGATTGCGATGCCGCCGCAACTTCGGATAGTCGTTCGGTGGTTCACGCAGAACGATGTAGGGCGAATCGAGGCCAAGCCCAACCATCTGACGATGGAGGGCGAGTGCAGCGAACACCGCCGCTTGCTTGGGTTGCTCCTTGATCTGGCGAGCAATCTGACGCTGTTGTAGGCCTTGCGATTCAAGTTGAACCGACTCCAGGCGAATCCGTTCCCGCTGGGGCGGATCGAACAGATCGATCGTCAACACACGGGTCAACAGGTCGTCGAGCGCCGCCACACGGGCGACGTCGGCGGCGATGCCGTTGAACGCCAGCTTCACGCGTGCGCGCGGTAGCAGGTGACCGCCGTCGATCAACCGGACCAGATAGACATGGAACTCGGGGACGATCAGCCGCAACAGACGACCGAACTCGCACGACTCGACGTTCAATGGTTGAAATTGAGCTTCGAGCTCGGCACGCAGTTCGGCGACCGACTGCGGCAGTCGGAGCGGTTGCTTGGCCGACTTATTGATCAGAAAGCGCCGACGAGCCAAGTCTCGCTCTCGGCCCTCGATGGCCTCGATTTCGTCGAGCAGTATCTGCTTCGGCCCGAACTGCTTAATCGAAGCCAACAGATTCAGCTTCTCACGAGCAAGCTGTGCTTCATCGGCTTCGAGCAGCTTCAACTGCGCCGAGGATTTGTCTCCCGAGTTTAGGTTCGCGTCGTGCACGATTTGTCGGAACTGCTCGTCGAAGCCTTCGAGTTGGTACAACACGTCGGTGATCGCCGTCCGAATGCGATCAACGACGATCTTACCGTCGATATGGATCGAGTTCCAACAGCGGTACGTATGGCTGCCCGAACACATTAGGTGCCCGGCGTCGCCATTGCCACCCCAATTGAAGGTCCGTCCACAGTACCAGCAGCACGCATGCTGACCGGGGAAACGGGTCCGCTTTCGCGGCACATTGGCTCGCGGATCTACGCCAGCGACTTTCTTGCGACAGTACTTGGCGTTACTTTCAGCGAGGAGTGACACGAGGTCGTCAAATTCGGCCGGCTCGAAGAACGCGAGATGCGGGGCTTCGTAGTAGGTTGGGCCCTTAGGGTTCTTCTTCGACTGGCGCTTCCCGCTGCCATGATGTTTTACCGTCGCCATCAAGCCCCGCTGCGGAAAGCCTTTAAGCAGCGGATTGCGATAGTAGCGCAGGACCATCGTGCCGTCCCAGCTGTCGTTTCGAGCGCACGGGCCAACCGGCACCTGATTCCGGCGAAAGTAGTCGGCGACTGCCTCGCCATTGCGCGTAGCACGCAGGACTTGTGCCCCTTCGTGAACATACTTTTCGGCGGCAGGATCCTTCTGCCAGTCGTCGAACGACTTCGCCCCCTCCGGCACAATATAACCGTAAATCGGTCGCTTCGCGGTCGCACCGAATTTCTTGAAGCGGTTCATCGTCTTCTGCTTGATCCGCATCGACGTACGTTGATTAAGCGCGACATTCTCGCTGCAGGCGGTTAGGGCGTCCTCCTCCCAGGTCTCGGCGGCGGTGTCGATACCATCGTTGATACAAATGGAGCGTGTGCCGTTGTCCACGCCGATCCCGAGCAAGCGAACCGCATCACCGCCACGGATCAGTCGGCTGAGATCATCGTAGACGAAGACGTCGTACTCACTTGATCCGTATGCCTTTTCGATCTGCTCCAGTTCGGGGCGGTCAAGTCGTTCTCCCTTTCCAATTGCAGCAATGACGCGAAAGTCGACTGCACCTTGGTAACGCTCCGCAATCTCCGCCCGAGCGTTGTCTTGTTGGTCATCCAGGCTGGCTTCCTTTTGGTTGGCACAGCCTGAGATTCGGCACGGAACGCCGACGATCAAGGTATGGCCGTTACGTGGTTTGAGTTGAGTATCCGATCGACGCATGGGTTACCTCCCGAGGAGGCAACGCCGAAACGGCTCCAGGATTGACACAGTGCGTCAATCGCGGATAACGTTCGTGACAGTTCCTGAGCACAGGCGAGCATCGCTGACAAGAGGCAAGTTCTTGTCTGCGATCACCTTGTGGTTAGAAGCCGTTATCTGACAACGGCTTATCAAATGGCGCGCAGAGAGACGCGTGCCCAACGTAGGTTCTACCGCGATCCCGCTTTCGCATGATTCCCCTCGCGACGGAAGCCGCCGTTGCGACCGCCGCCACCGCCGTTCTGGTTGTTCGACGTCGGTGGCGCGGCGATGTAGCGTATGTTGCCGGGACCGAGCAGCGCTTTGACCCGATCTTGCATCTCGGTGCTGATCGCGACCTTCATCTGCTCGCTCACGCATTCGACGACCGACCGATCGGTAAGGGCCAACTTCAACCGCAGCTCGCAGGCGCCGGGATAACCACGCAAGATCTCGTACAGTTGGTCGAGCATCTTGATCCCGTGCTCTTTTTCATCGACGCGAATGACTACGCCGCGGGTGTACCGTTCGCTCAACTCAGTGACCGGGATCAACTCGTTGACAATGAAGTTCGCTTCTTCGCTGCCGGGACGCTTGTCGATCGCGCCACGCACGGCGAGTATCTTGTCCGCTTCGACCAAATGACCATGCCGGGCAAAGTCCTCGGGCCAGAGAATGCAGCGCATGATGCCGGCCGTGTCTTCGAGGTCCC
Source organism: Planctomycetaceae bacterium (assembly GCA_016794255.1). GTDB lineage: Bacteria > Planctomycetota > Planctomycetia > Pirellulales > PNKZ01 > JAEUIL01. Next base: position 9,595 of record JAEUIL010000149.1, read on the forward strand.
ACATCGCATACTTGCTCGGCTTGCCCGGCTGCGGATTCTTGGTGTGCGAGAACTTGATCGCCGCGAGCATGCCGCCGAGCATCACCTCGGTGCGATGGGCCAAGGCCGTGGCCTCGACCGTGGTGTGCGTGCAGTACGTGGCAAATGTCTCTTGATACTCGGCCAGTGGGTGACTGCTGAGATAGTACCCGAGCACTTCTTTCTCGAAGTTGAGCTGCTCACGCTCGGGCCACGCGGGGACATTGGGGAGCGGGATGCTCGCCTGCCCGGTGCTCGTCGGCTCGTCGTCATCAGCGTCGAACAGACCCTTTTGACCGCGTTTCTTGTCGGCCAGCGCCGACGCGCCGGCTTGCATCGCCTTTTCGACCGCCGCGGCGAATTGAGCCCGGGTTCCCTTGCCGAGTTGATCGAACGCGCCGGCTTTGATCAGCGACTCGATCGCACCACGGCCGCAAGCCTGGGCATCGACGCGGCCGCAGAAGTCGAAGATATCGCGGAAAGGGCCGTTCTTTTGCCGTTCGTTGGCAATCGCGGTCGACGCTCCCACGCCGACGCCTTTGATCGCGGCGAGACCGAAGTGAATCTTGTTGTCGCGCACCGTGAACTGCGCTTCGCACGAATTCACATCCGGCGGCACGACGGTGATGTTCATCCGCTTGCAATCTTCGAGATGCTCGACGAGCGGATCTTTCTTCTTGAAGTTGCGCCCCTCTACGTCGCCGGCCAACAGCGCCGCCATGAACTCGACCGGGTAATGCGACTTGAGATACGCCGTCATGTACGCGATCAAGGCGTAGGCCGTCGAGTGGCTCTTGTTGAAGCCGTAACCGGCGAACTTCTCGATCATGCCGAACAACTCTTCGGCCTCTTGCTTCTTCAAACCCTTTTCGGTTGACCCTTTGACAAAATCGTCGCGGAACTTGGCGATCATCTCGAGCTTCTTCTTGCTGATCGCTTTGATGCACGAATAGGCGCTCGACAACTCGATCTCGCCGAGGCGGTTCAAGATGCGCATCACCTGCTCTTGATACACCATCACGCCGTGCGTCTCTTCGAGCACCTCTTTCATCACCGGATGCAAGTACACAGCCTGCTTCTGGCCGTGCTTGACCTTGATGTAATCGTCGACCATGCCCCCTTCGAGCGGACCGGGACGATACAAGGCGTTTGTGGCGATAATGTCGCGGAAATGGTCGGGTTTCATCCGCTGCAACAGATCGCGAATGCCGCCACTTTCGAGCTGGAAAATGCCTTTCGTCTCGCCGCGACAGAGCAACGCGAACGTCGGCTGATCGTCGAGCGGGAACTTGTACGGATCGACGCTCTGGCCGGTGGTTTGCTCGATGATGTCAACCGCTCGGGCTAAGATCGTCAAGTTGCGCAGACCCAAGAAGTCCATCTTCAACAGGCCGGCCTTCTCGACGTCGCCCATTGCCCATTGGGTAATGATTTCCTCTTTGCCCGTCACTTGCTGTAGCGGCACGTACTCGACCAACGGACTATCGGCGATCACGACTGCCGCGGCATGCGTGCCGACGTTGCGGGCCAAACCCTCGATCTTCATCGCCAGATCGAGCAGCTCGCGCACCTCGGGATCGTTGTCGTAGGTCCGTTTCAGATCGTCGCTTTGCGCGAGCGCCTCTTCGAGTTCGATGCCGAGCTGCTCGGGGACCATCGCCACGACCGCATCGACGCGCGGAATCGGCAGCCCCAACGCCCGGCCCACATCGCGAATCGCTGCGCGGGCCGCGAGCGTACCGAACGTGCCGATCTGCGCGACGTTTTTCGCCCCGTACTTGCGCTTCACATACTCAATGACTTCGCCGCGGCGATCTTTGCAGAAGTCGATGTCGATATCAGGGGCCTCTTTGCGGTTGATATCGAGAAAGCGCTCGAACAGCAGATCATATTTGATCGGACAGACGTGGCTCAGTTTGAGCGCGAACGCCACGATCGAGCCGACGCCCGATCCACGAGCCGAGCAGGGAATGTTGCTCTCGACCGCGAACCGCACGAAGTCCCACACGACCAGGAAGTAATTGGCAAACCCGAGCGTGTTGATCACGTCGAGCTCGCGCGTCAGGCGGTCTATGACGATCTGCGTCAGTTCGCCATCGACCAGCATGTCGGGCAGCCCCTCGTAACGTTCCTTCAAGCCGGCGATGCACAGTTCGTAGAGAAAGTCTTCGGCCTTCGTGTCTTTCTTCGGAATCGGATACGTCGGAAAGTGACGCTTGTTCAAATCGATGTCGATCGACACCGAGTCGGCGATCTCTTGCGACCGGGCAACCGCATCCTCGAGGCCCGGGAAGCACTCGTACATCTGCTCAGGGGCGCGGAGATAAAATTGATCACCGTCCATTCGCATGCGGTTTGTGTCGGTGCGGAACTTGCCCGTGTTGATGCACAGCAGCACGTCTTGAGCGACGGCGTCCTCTTGCTTGACATAGTGCGCGTCGCTGGTCGCCACGAGCGGAATGCCCATCCGCTTGGCGACTTCGACGGTTCCTTCGAGCGCCATCCGCTGGATTTCGAGACCGTTGTTTTGGATCTCAAGGAAGTAGCGATTGCCGAACAGTTCGTGGAACCACGCGGCGATTTTCGTCGCTTCGTCGAAGTTGAACTCGCCTTGTCCGCGCAGCAGCGAACGACTGAGCTCGCCTGAGACGCAACCGCTGAGACAGACCAGCCCTTCGCTATGAGCTTGCAGCAGGTCCTTGTCGATGCGTGGCTTGCGATAGAAGCCTTCGAGATAGCCGTAGGTCGAGAGCTTGATGAGGTTCTTGAAGCCCGTGCGATTCTGGGCCAGCAACGTGAGGTGGTAGCTCGCTTCCTGATCTTGGGCGGGGGCTTCTTTGGTGAAGCGGCTGCCGGGAGCGACGTACGCTTCGTAGCCAATGATCGGGTTGATTCCTTCGCTCTTGCACTTCTGATAGAACTCGAGCGCGCCGTAGAGATTGCCGTGATCCGTGATCGCCAGGGCGTTCATGCCGGTCGCCTTGGCTCGTTTGACGAGCTTATCGATCGGACTCGCTCCATCGAGCAGGCTATAGTGGCTATGGCAATGCAGATGCACGAACGAGCGGGACATGGCGGTTCCATCCTGAGAGCGAAGATCGAACCGTCATTTTACCGACCGGCATGGCAATCAGAAAGCGGCTGAGTTTTCGTAGTTGGCAGAGGCCCCCCGGGCGCGGTTCATTCTTCTGAGCAGGCAGAACTCGACCGTTCACTCAACTCATCGGTGTTCACTTGTCGCCTCCGATTGGGCGAACCGTTCCTGAAAGTTGCCAACGCAACTGATTTAGAGAAGCCGCCGTGGGTAACGATTTTCGAATGCTTCGTAAGGATATCGCCTCGCCGAAGGCCCAATGGGATCGCTCGTAATTCTTCGAAAAGCCTCATGGATGCTTGCTAAACCATTGTCGAGCAGTAGCATCTTGAGAAAGGAATTGTCCGAGTAACGCGGCGGTCTTGCGCTGGCCGCCGGTCGCGTGATGCGTGCCATCGCCGCTGAAGTCGCTGACCTCGTAGCTGAAACCGTCGCTCCGCTTGGTCGCGCCGTTGGCCCAGAGATAGGGTCCCCAACTGAGCCACGGAGCTTTCACCGCGCCCTTGGCCGGATCGAAGTTCAACGCCGCGTCGCCGTTGAGTTGCTGCTCGATGAGCCATTTCACGGCAAAGCCTGACTCGTAGGCGACGGGCTCGGGATTGAGTCGCGTCGTGGCATATCCGCCATAGGTGCGACTGGAGAGATACGCCAGTCGGCAATTCGGAAACCGCTCGGCGATCACCTGCACGATGCGCGTCAGTTCCCCTTGCAGCTTCTGCGCGTAGCCGGGAAAGCCCTGCGTGGGGCCCGCGTCGGCCTGCTTGATCCACACGGCCTGCACCTGGGCGCGAGTCACGCCCTGCTGCGTCAGTCGTTCGTCGACAACGCGCCAATACTCGGCACCGCGGCGACCATCGTTGGGATCCTGAATCGATTCGGCGGTCATGCCTCCTTGCGCGCCGTTGACAAACTGAAAGTGCGGATTCAATTCGCCCGCGTGTTCGTGCAGCCAGCCGCGCAGCCCGTCGGAGATTTGCGACGTGTTGCTCATGCCGATCGAGAGCAGCACAATCTTCCCGTTGGGGTCGGGCTTCCCCTCGGCGTTCAGCGGCTGAACACGTTTCGCCAGTTGCACGCCGGCCTGTTCGTGAGCGGCGGGGCGTTCGTTCTTGCCATTCGGATATAGACCGCCGGCGTGGCCTTGATATTGGTCTGTGCCGAGTTCGGTGAGGGGCTTGAAGGCCTTGTGGTCGGGCGAAACGGGCTCGCCCGATCGACCACCGGCATCGGCTCGATCGGCGGGCATGATCCCCTGCAAGACCTGTCGGCCATCGCGTTCTATGGCGAGAAACGCGACTCGTTGGTCCTTCGTGAGTCCGCTCAAGCGTTCGGCGATCGACATACCAGGTAGCCCGCGGAAGTCCGTCTGCGCGGTGGCGTGAACTTCGAGCTCTTGGTCGCCGACGGCGATCGTCACTTTCTGGGCGTCCGCATCGATGGCGCGGACAACGCCTTGGCGAATGTTGCGACCTCCGCCGCCTTCGGCAGCGCCACGACCTCCCGGCACGTTCACCAGTCGCAAGCCGGTCAGGACCTCGCGATCGCCACGCCGCTCGGGCCGTAAGAAGATCGCCACGCCCGGCGTGAACCCCTTGAGCCGTTCGGCCAATGTTCCACCGCTCGCGTCGAGGACCCGAGTCTCGTTGGTCAGCGAGTACTCTTGGCTCTTGCCGTCGACTTCGATCACGGCTTGCATGGCGGTCAAGTCGAGCTTCTTGAGCGTGCCGCGGAGAATCTCTTGCGCCGAACTGGAACTCTGGTTGAGTAGGCAGACCATTAAGACGAAGAGGATGCGCCGCAGCATGAGAATTGCCTCCGTTATGGAATTGCCAGAAGAGAGTGTTCGTTACCGGCACGCAGATTGTACGGTACTGAACGATCGCATTATGAGATTGTCGCCGTGGAAAGTCTAACCAATTCAGACACGAAATCGTTGGGCAGGATCTGAGTAACGCACAGTCTAGCTACCGCGAACCAAGTGGCCGGTGCTATCGTCCCGGCGTTGCTTTCGCACACGGACGGCTCGACGGCCTCGACAGCAATCGCGCTCGTGCCCGACTTGCACTCAAAAGCTGGCAACCTTTCCGGCAAATTGGTACCCTCAAGGCCGTCAACAGCGTGCTCGATCTACACCTCATCGCAACCCGGAGACTCGGCTGGCAAGAAACGTGGAGAATTTCTCTTGCATGAACGACTGTACACCGATATAGTATCCATGCGTTCAGTTCGCTGAGCGTCAATCCACACTACATCGTCCGCTAGTCGTAACCCATTTCTGCCGAGGAGTTTCCGCGATGGTAACTGCTGCCAAGCCCGCCCCCCGTATGGCTAAAAAAGAAACCGAATCGTCCAAGCCCGCGAAAAGCTCCTCGAAGAAGGAAGCCGATGTCGCCGCGGTGCTAAATTCCAGCCCGCAACTCAAAAACGCCCTCGCTCAAATCGAGAAAGAATTCGGCGAAGGGGCCATTATGCCCTTGGGGGCTGACAGCCAACTCAAGGTCGAAGGGATCCCCACCGGCAGCTTGTCGGTCGACTTGGCCCTGGGTGGCTTTGGCATCCCGCGTGGTAGAATTATTGAGATCTATGGCCCGGAATCGAGCGGCAAGACCACGTTGGCGTTGCATGTCGTAGCCAGTGCGCAGAAGAATGGCGGCATTGCCGCGTTCATCGACGCCGAACACGCCTTGGATCCCAGTTGGGCCAAGAAGCTGGGCGTGCAGTTGGAAACGCTGCTTGTGAGCCAGCCCGCCAGTGGCGAAGAGGCGATGAACATCACCGAAATGCTCATCAAGAGCAACGCGGTCGATGTGATTGTCGTCGACTCGGTGGCCGCCCTGGTGCCGCAGAAGGAATTGGACGGTGAAATGGGAGATTCGCACGTGGGCTTGCAGGCCCGGCTGATGAGCCAGGCGCTGCGGAAGCTGACGGGTGCTATCTCGAAGAGCAAGACCGCCGTGATTTTCATCAACCAGATTCGTGAGAAGATCGGTGTAATGTTCGGCAGTCCGGAAACCACCCCGGGCGGTCGAGCCCTCAAGTTCTACAGTTCGTGCCGCATCGACGTGCGTCGCATCGGCCAACTGAAGGAAGGCGAGGATGTCGTCGGCCAACGGGTGCGGACCAAGATTGTGAAAAACAAGGTCGCGCCGCCGTTCCGGGTCGCCGAGTTTGATATGATGCACGCCAACGGCATCAGCTACGAGGGAGACGTGCTCGACTTGGCGATTGCGGCCAAGATCGTCGTTCGCTCGGGAGCGTGGTTCCGCTATGGCGAGATGCAATTGGGCCAAGGCCGAGAAAAGACTCGTCAGTACTTGATCGAGAATCCGGCTTTGTGCGAAGAGTTGAGAGAGAAGATCGTGGCCGCGGGCACCGTGGTCACGGCAGTGTCCGGAGCCGAAGACAAGGGTTCCGCGGGAGACGAATAACCGGCGCACGGTGTTGTCTGCGGTCGAACGCTCGGCCCACATACCGCTCGCCCGATCGAAAGGTATGTGTGGCCGATGACCGGAGTGCAACGTGGGCTGGTGTTCGGACTAAGTTGTGTTGTTGTGGGATGGCAGGTCTGGGCGATGGCGAGGCCGGTCGCGGCCCAAGAGCACAGCGGACTGCAAGCGGCGGTGGCCATTGAGCAGGCGATGGTCACGGCCATCGGCACGGCAGAAAAGTCGGTCGTGAGTATCGCTCGGGTCGCCTCGGATGGATCGGGGCAACGCGATGATCGCGAACTCGATCTCCCGCTGATTCAACGCCCCGGCTTTCCCCAGCGCATGCGCGAGATCAACGATCCGCGCGATCCCGAGTTCGTGCCGAAAGAGTTTTCGGCCGGCGTAGTGATCGACGCCAAGGGGCTGATCCTGACCGCGTATCACTGCGTGCTCAAAGGCGATCTGCACAAGGTCACGACGCTCAATCGCAAGGTGTTCAACACCTCGATCTACGCGGCCGATCCGCGCAGCGACTTGGCCGTGCTCAAGGTCGACGAAGGGCAAAAGATTGCCGACGACGACTTTGTGCCAATCAAATTCGGCGATGCGAAAAAGCTGCGGAAAGGCCAGATCGTCATCACGCTCGGCAACCCGTTCGGCATCGCCCGCGACGGGCAAGTCAGTGCCAGTTGGGGCATTGTCTCGAACTTGGCCCGCAAGCTGGGACCGAAACCTGCGGGTGAAGAACCCACGCTGCATCAATTCGGCACCTTGATTCAGACCGACGCGCGGTTGAATTGGAACACGAGCGGCGGCGCGCTCGTGAATCTCAAGGGCGAAATGGTCGGACTGTCTACGTCACTGCCGGCCGGTGCGGGGTTTGAACAGGCGGCGGGTTACGCGATTCCGATCGACGATACGTTTCGCCGGGTTGTCGATACGCTCAAGCAAGGCAAAGCTGTGGAGTACGGATTCTTGGGCATCAGTCCCGGGATGATCGTGCGCCCCGAAATTGCCAATGGCCGACATGGCTTGGTCGTCGATCATGTCACTCCCGGCGGACCGGCTAGCCGAGCGGGGCTGCGCGGCGGCGAACTCGTCACGCACATCGATGGCGAGCCGGTGTATGACTTCGACGATTTGCGGTTGCTCGTCGGACGGTTCGCGGCCGGCGCGACGACGTCGCTGACCTACGAACGGCCCGAGTCGCGGCAGACGCAGGTCGTGCCGATCGTCTTGGCCAAGTATCGCAAGCAGAGTATGGCGAAAGCCCGTGATCCGATCGTGTCGGTAGAG